>NZ_JBSFWR010000104.1:0-30923 GCF_053594915.1 Kitasatospora sp. NPDC002543
GTTTTCGCTGTGGTTTACGTAAATCCCCCGGGACTTTATCTAGTTTTTGATTTTTGTGTTCGGTTCGGCTTGTGGTCGGCGGTCCGATCGGACCGCCGGTCCGGGCGGGGGGTGACAGCCGCGGCGAGGGCCTCGGTGAGCAGGGTGACCACGGCCCGGGCCGGGTCGGGCGCGTGCCGCGGCCGGCGGGTGCTGACGTTCAGCATGCCGACGTACCGGCCGTCGGCGGCGAACAGGCACTGGGCCACGCCGTCCTCGATGCCGAGCGGGCGCAGCACCTGCCGGAAGCCCGGGGACGCCGCCAGGAGCTGCCCCGGGACGTCCCCGAGCCAGAGTCCGCCCCGGGCCGGACTCCGGAGCAGGGCGAACACCGGGTCGTGGTGGAGGCGGGTCTCGATGTAGGCGGTGGCGTCGTCCGGGTAGCTCCCGGCCAGGGTGGTGTGGCGCCGGTGCAGCGGATCCCACCGGGCCAGCGAGGCGTGGTCGTACGCCACCACCTCCGCCAGGGCCGTCAGGACCGCGTCGAAGTCGGCGGTGCCGGCCGCGGCGCCCCTGGCGGCCTCGCGGACGCGGAGGGCCGCGTCCAGGATGTCCGCGTTCGTCCGTTCCGGTGCCACCCACCAAGGATGATCATGTTCCCGGAGTACGTCAATCGCGCAGGGCGTCGTGCACGACCCGCCCGTCCACGACGGTGAGGAGGACGGGCATCGCCGGGATGTCGCGGGGGTCGGCGGCGAGCAGGTCCCCGTCGAGCACGCAGAGGTCGGCGGCCTTGCCCGGCTCCAGGGACCCCTTCCAGTCGTCGGCGAAGTCCTGCCAGGCCGCGTCGATCGTGTAGGTGCGGATCGCCTCGGCCAGCGCGATGCGCTGCTCGGGACCGCTGACCCGGCCGGTGGCCTTCGACTCGCGCAGCACCATGGTGGCGACGCCCTGACGCCAGTCCGGGTGCGTGACGGGGGCGTCGGAGCCGCTCGCCACCCGCACGCCGGCGTCGACGGCGTCGCGGTAGGGCCACGCGTAGGCGGCCCGCTCGGCGCCGACGAACTCCTCCTCCAGGTCGGCGACGGTCCACTTGATGGTGGGGTTCATGTTGACGCCGAAGCCGTGCGCGGCCAGCACCTCCATGCTGTGCGCGGTCAGGAAGTCGCCGTGGATGACGTAGTGGCGGGCGTCGGGTCGCGGGTGCCCGGCCATGGCCGCGGCGAAGGCGTCCGCGACGGTGTCGATGGCCCGGTCGCCGGTGACGTGGACGCCCAGCTGGTGCCCGGCGGCGTGGCCGAGCCGGATCATCTCGGCGATCTCGGCGGTGCGCTCGCCGTCCGTGTCGCCGCCGACGCACAGGGATCCGCAGCCGCCGCCGACGTACGGCTCGTGCATCCAGGCCGTCCGGTTGGGCACGACGCCGTCGGCGAACACCTTGATCCCGTGGATCGCGAGGTGGCGCGGATCCGCGCCGCCGGGGCCGGGCAGTGCCGCCGGGCCGGGCAGTGCCGCGAGGCCGCGGGCGAACTCCTCGGTCGTGCTCGTCATCCCGGTCGGCAGCAGCAACACCCCGACCCGGGCGGTCAGTTCGCCGGCGGCCAGCAGCTCGCGGTAGACGTCCAGGGTCTCCGCGCCGAGCGCGCCCCGCATGATGCCCTCGCCGCCGGGGCCGAGCCCGGGCTCGGTGTAGCTGGTGACACCCAGCCGGGCGAGGGTGGCGAGGGTCGACCGGATCGCGTCGGCCCGCTCCCGCCGGCTGAGCGGCGGCAGCGCGTTCTGCACCAGGGCCTGGGCCCCCTCGTGGAGCATCCCGGTGGGCTCGCCGGCCTCGTCCACGACGACGGCCCCGCCGGGCGGGGCGACGGTGTGCCGGTCGATCCCGATGCGCTCCAGGGCCTTGGAGTTGACCCACGTCGCGTGGCCGGAGAAGGAGTACAGGACGACGGGGTGGTCCGGGCTCACCGCGTCGAGGTCGTGCCGGGAGGGTTCCCGCGACGGGTCCCGGACGCACTCGTCGAGGTAGCCGGTGTCCCAGCCGTGCCCGGTGATCCACTGCCCGGCCGGGGTCCGGCCGGCGGCCTCCCGCACCGCCTCGGCCACGTCCCCGAGCGAGGCCACGGCGGGGTGGCCGAGGGCGAGCGAGAGCGGCGGGGTGGCCATGCCGAAGGCGCAGCCGTGCAGGTGGGAGTCGTTGATGCCGGGCAGCAGGGTCGCTCCCCGCAGGTCGACGACGCGGGTGCCGGGGCCGATGAGCGGTGCGACGTCCTCCCGCCCGCCGACGGCGCTGATGACCCCGCCGGTCACCGCCAGGGCCGAGGCCACGGAGAACCCGGCGTCGACCGTGACCACCCGCCCGTCGAGAAACACCAGATCGGCGTGCGTGTCCATGGAACGTCCCTTCGGAGGCCTGGCGCGCCGCGGCCACCCCGCGAACGCCCTCCCGAGGACTATGGCCGCGCCCCCGCCCGCCGCACATCGGTCATCCCACCGATACGGCGGCCCGGGCGGGGACCGGGGCCGTCGGGCGGCCCGACGGTGACGTCACTGGTGCTTCCGAGCTCCCGGACGTCAAGAGCCCGGGGCATCGAGCCGCCACGGCGACGTCCGGCCGCCGGCCCTGCCGCGCGGCCTCGGCGCGGAGTGGCCGGGCGAACTCCGGAAGGCCCGGCAAGAGAGTCCAATGCCCCGCTTCGCATGGCGAGTTGGCGCCTTCGCCGAGTGGCGGCCCGATCGCGGGGAAGGGTGTACCGGTGCGCGGCCGGGCGGTTATGCTCGCGCAGTATCACCTGCCCGATCGTGGCCGCCCCAGGGGAATCGACGCGTGCGCGGGTGCTTTCCCGTTCCTGCCCGGATGCGGATCCGCGGAGCACGACGGGGACTTCGCGCCGGCGCCGGGACGCGCCGCCGGATTCCGTTCTCCGGGCGCCTCCTCCTCTTCTCCGGGTACGGAGCGGCGCCGCGCGGCGCCCGTCGCCGGTCACGACAGTTTCGACGAAACGAGGACGAACTTGATGGGGAATCGGACCTTCTCCGTGTTACGGCGCCTCGCGGTGGTGTGCGCCGCGGCGTCGCTCCTGTCGGTCGGCGTCGCGGGTGCCGCTCCCGCCGCGGACCTCACCGCCCCGGTCTGCCGGACCGCCACCGTCGACGTCCCCCTGGGCTCGGGCACGGGGCAGCTGTGGGGCAAGCTGTGCCGTCCGGCCGGGTCCTCGCCGGGCACCGTGGTGACGATGGTGCACGGCGCGACGTACAACCACCACTACTGGGACTTCCCGTACCAGCCGGACACCTACTCGTTCAGCCGGAAGCTCAACCGGGCCGGGTACGCCACCTTCGTCGTCGACCGGCTCGGCACCGGCAACAGCACCGTGCCGCCGAGCTCCCAGCTGACCCTGGCCGCCGAGGCCGGGCACATCCACAAGGTGGTGCAGGACCTGCGGGCCGGCCGAATAGGGGGCACCGCCTTCGACAACGTGGTGCTGGCCGGCTACTCGCTCGGCTCCGCGGTGTCCGAGATCGAGGCGTCGACGTACCACGACGTCGACGCGCTGCTGGTCACCGCCCTGGGTCACTACAACAACCCGGCGGGCACCCAGGCGATCATCGAGAACGGGCAGGACCCGAACACCGACCCGGTGACCGGGGGCCGGCACCCGTACGACGCCGGGTACGCCACCACCAAGCCGGGCAGCCGGGCGACCGTCTTCTACGCGAACCAGCCGATGGACCCGGGTGTCCTCCTCGCGGACGAACTCACCAAGGACGTCGACGTCTTCATGGAGGCGAGCGACCCGCTCATCACCGATCCGGCGGTCAGCCGGGCCATCGACGTCCCGGTCCTGTTCGCCCTCGGCGACCACGACCCGCTGATGTGCGGCGCCGGGTACGAGGACTGCACCTCGGCGGCCGGCCTGCGCGCCCAGGAGGCGCCGTTCTGGACCTCGGCGCCCAGCTTCGAGGTACTGCTGCTCCCGAACGCCGGGCACGGCCTGAACCTGGTGCCGAACACCGGCGTCCTCCAGAGCACGACCGTGGACTGGCTGGACCGGGTCGTCGGACCCTGCTGACGCGCGAGTGCCCGATGGCCCCCGTGAGGGCGCCATCGGGCACTCGGCTGCCGCCGTCTGCCCCGCTCAGCCGGCGGGCGGGTCCGCGGCCCCGGCCGACCCGGCCGGGGATCGCTCCTTGAACAGGAACACGGCGTTCGCCGGGCAGATCCGCGCCGCCTCCCGTACGGAGTCGGCCAGTTCGGGCCCGGGCTCGGGGCGCAGCACCTCGGCGACCTCCGCGACGTCGCTCATCCGGAAGACCTCGGGGGCGGCGTCCACGCAATGCCCGTACCCGGCGCAGCGGGTCAGGTCCACCTCGACGCGCGCGATGCGAGGTCCCGTCGGCCCGGCCGTCCCGTCCTGTTCCCGCCGCGGCGGCATCAGAGCAGCACGCCCATGTTCCCGGGCATGGTCTCGGCGTCGAGGACGACGCGGTGCTCGACGAAGCGCAGCCCGTCGGCCGTCCGCGTCAGGATGTCGTCGTAGCGGCCGCAGACGTGGAAGCGGGACGGTTCGACGCGGTCGGAGACGTACAGCACGACGTACGCCTCGGCCTTGACCAGGCCGTCCTCGGTCTCCCGGACCCGCACGTTGCCGATCGTGTGCAGGGTCCGGGTCGGGTTGTGGCGCAGGTAGCCGTTCATGTACGCGGCGCGCTCCTTCAGCGCGCCGAGACCCCGGTCGGTGTACCACCACATGCCCGTCGTCGAGACGTTGTTGTGGGTGCCGACCGCGTACAGCCCGGTGTCGAGGAACAGGTCGACCCAGTCGTTGGGGCGCTTGTCGTCCATCGCCAGGGCGTAGGAGACGTAGTGGTCCTCGACCTCGCTGCGCAGGCCGGCGGTGCTGATGGCCGCTGTGGACATGGCGGTGTCGCGCCTTCCTTCCGTCGTCGGGCCGCTCACGACTCGTCCTGGAGGTACTGCTGGTAGACCCGGAAGAACTCGCGCTGCGAGTACTCGTCCCGGACGTCGGCGCCGGCGCCGCCCCGGCCGGGCTCGACCCCGCGGGTGAAGAGGTTGTACCGGCCGCCCTCTCCGCGCACGCCGGTCTGGCAGCGCACGGCCGCCTCGGTGTCGTCGCAGCTGATCTTGCCCCAGGAGCCCTGGGTGTCGGCGAGGTTCTCCAGCACCTCCTGGCGGGCCGCCTCGTCGTCCTCGACGTCCGAGTAGACGGTGATGTCGACCCGGGCGCGGTCGACGCCGAGCGGGGTGACCGTCTGGATGTACCCGGCCTTCATGCCGCGCGGGGTGTCCTTGGGGCCGGGCTGGACGTCGAGGTTGGGGAAGAGCGCGAGCACCTCCTGCCGGATCTCCGGCGGCTCCCCGCCGCCGAAGCCCTCGAAGCCCTCCGGCGGTCCGGGCGGTCCCTGGGCGAGCATGCTGTTCCAGCCGACCGGCATGGTGCCGTCCGGGAAGTCCACGCCGCTGAAGCGCTGGAGGGCGCGGGCGTACTTCGGCGGGTCGAGCGGGGGGAAGGCCCACTGGAGGACCGAGTGCCCCGGCGAGGCGCCCCAGTTCCAGCCCTTGGTGGCGGTGCCGACCAGCAGGTCGCGGATGCTGCGGTGGGTGAACTCGGCGTGGTAGTCGTCCCGGAAGTTCTCGTGCCAGAACTTCCAGTTGCCGTCGTAGATCCAGCTGTTGCGGCCGACCGGCTCGATGCCCTGCACGTACGGCGCGAGGTGGTCGGTCATCTCGCCGAGGAAGTCGGTGAGCGAGGGCACCGTCGGCCGGATCGCGACGAAGACCAGGTCGTGGAAGGTGTCGCAGTGCACCGGCTTCAGGCCGAAGGCGCCGCGGTCGAAGTCCGGCCCGTAGCCCTCCTGGTAGGGCACCCCGGTGAGCTCGCCCTTCAGGTTGAACGACCAGGCGTGGTACATGCACTTGAGGACCTGGCCCTGGTTGCCGCACCGCTCCCCGGTCAGGACCGCGCCGCGGTGGCTGCAGGCGTTGTGGAACGCGCGGATCTCCCCGTCGTTGCCCCGGATGACGAGCACCGGCTGGTTGGCGACGGAGACCGTGAAGTAGTCACCGGGGTTCTTCAGGTCACGGGTCAGGCAGGCGTAGTGCCAGGTCCGGGTGAAAATCCTTTCCTGCTCCAACGCGAAGATCTTCTCGCTGGTGTAGATTTCCCGGTCCACCACCCCGCCGGCGAGATCGGTGCCGAAATCCGGGCTCAATTCCATGGGCCACCTCCCTAGGGGCATGCGAATGCCGCCCTGCCCGTACAAGATTCGCGACGATTGTGGCCACCGGCCGAGATCGTCGTCAACGATCGGCACGGCGGGGAAGCCCTTGTCCGACTGGGGAGAACCGGCCCTCCCGTCCCGTCCGCCGGTGTGATCACGACGGATGGCGCGGGGGAACCCGGAGAACCGGAAAACTCCCAGTCGGACAAACCCCCGGGGCATTTCCCGGCGTGATTGACAGCCGGTGGATTCCCGATGACCCTCGGACGGGGCATCGACCTGCTCAGGAAACAGGAAACCGCCACCCCCGACCCTTCCGGAGTTCGTGATGTCTCTCCTACGGCTGGACACCAGCATCCTCGGCCCCCGGTCCAGCACGGCCGGTCTCGCCGACCTCGTCGAGCACGAGTGGCGCGCCGCCGCGCCGGACGCCCGGGTGGTCCGGCGCCACCTCGGCGAGGACCCGCTGCCGCCGACCGCCTGGGCCGCCGCGGTGTCCACCCGGTTCACCCCGCCGGAGCACCACACGCCGGAGCAGCGGGACGCCCTGGCCCTGGCCACGGCGCTGACCGACGAGTTGGTCACCGCCGACGCCGTGGTCCTCGCCGCGCCGCTCTACAACTTCGGCGTCTCCCAGCACCTGAAGACCTGGGTGGACGTGGTGCTCACCGATCCGCGGATGGCCCCGGGCGGGGAGAAGCCGCTGACCGGCAAGCCGGCGGTGCTGGTCACCGCCCGGGGCGGCGCCTACGGGCCGGGGACCCCGCGGGACGGCTGGGACCACGCCATCGGCTGGATGCGGCGCATGTTCAGCGACGTCTGGGAGATGCGGCTCTCCGTGGTGGAACGGGAGCTGACCCTGGTGGGGGTCGATCCGGCACTCGACCGGTTCACCGAACTCGCCGCGCGCACCCGGGCCGCCGCCGAGGAGCAGGCCCGCGCGGCGGGCCGGAGCCTCGCCCGGCACGGGAGCACCGTCCTCGGCTGAGCCGCGACTCCCGCCCACCGCCCGACAAGGAGGACAACGTGCCCGCACGCACCGGGAAGCAGTACCTGGACAACCTGAAGTCGCTCCAGCCGGAGATCTACCTCAACGGCCGCCGCATCGCCCACGTCACCGAGGAGCCGGTCTTCGCCGGCCCGCTGCGGACCATAGCGGAGCAGTACGACCTCCAGCTGGACCCGCGGTACGTCGACGTCTGCACCTACCCCGACCCGGTGACGGGTGAACGGCTGTCGCGCTCGTTCCAGCCGTGCCGGAGCAAGGAGGACCTGGTCGCCAAGCGGCGGCACTTCAAGCTCCGCGCCGACCACACCTTCGGGATGATGGGCCGGTCCCCGGACTTCATGAACGCCTTCGTCCTGGGCTGGAACACCAACGCCCCGGTGTTCGGCGAGCTGGACGAGCGGTTCGGCGCGAACGCCCGCCGGTACTACGAGCACGTGCGGGACAACGACCTCTTCCTGACCCACGTGCTGATCAACCCGGCGATCGACCGGTCGAAGACCTCCTCCCAGCAGGAGGACCCGTTCCTCCACCTGGGGAAGGTCCGCGAGACCGACGAGGGGATCGTCGTCCGCGGCGCGAAGATGCTCAGCACCATGGCGCCGTTCGCGGAGGAGCTGGTGGTCGTCCCGTTCGGGGGCATCGCCCCGGGCGACGACGACTACGCGGTGGTGTTCGCGATCCCCACCGACACCCCCGGGCTGAAGTTCATCTGCCGCGAGCCGGTGGCTCCGGCCGGCCGGACGGAGTTCGACCACCCGCTCAGCAGCCGGTTCGAGGAGATGGACTGCATCGCCATCTTCGACGACGTGCTGGTGCCGTGGGACCGGGTGGTCGTCGACGGCCGGCCCGGCAGCCGCGACCTGGTCAACCGGGTGCTCGGCAACGACCCGAGCGTCCTGGTGGTCAACGGCGCCCGGAGCCTGGCCTCGCTGGAGCTGCTGTGCGGCATCGCGACGAGGGTCGCGGACGCGACCGGGATCAACGAGTTCCTGCACGTCCAGGAGAAGCTCGGCGACCTGATCTCGCGACTGGAGACCCTGCGGACGCTGTTCTACGGCGCCGAGGCGCTGGCCGCCCCGCTGCCGGACGGCACCTGGGTGCCGTACCTGCCGGGGATGATGGCGTTCCTGATGCAGACCGCGCCGACGCACCGCCGGATGGTCGAGGTCATCCGGATCCTGGCGGCGGGCAACTTCTTCTACGCGCCGTCCAGCGGGGACTTCGCCAACGAGGAGCTGCGCCCGCTGATCGACCGGTTCGTGCGGGGCCGGCCGGGCGTCTCGGCGGAGGAGCGGGTCCGGCTGTTCAAGCTCGCCTGGGACGTGGCCGGCGACGGGTTCGGCCAGCGGCTCATGCAGTACGTCGACTACTACAGCGGCGACCCGGTGCGGCTGACCGCCGGGCTCTACCTCGGCGCGGACAAGACGGAGATCCACCGGGCGGTCGACCGGGCGCTGGCCGGCTCGGACCGGAGCCTGGACATCCCGCTCTCGCCGGAGGTGCTGGAGATGGCTCCGCCGCCCGCGCCCACCAGGCCGCTCACCGGGATGTACCCCGCCAGGAGCCAGCCGTCCTCGTAGCGCTCCGCCGCCCGGCCCGGGTGTGCGATCGGGGAATCTCCCCACTCGCACACCCGGCCCACCGGCGGCCCGGGGAGGCCACTGCTAGGATGCTAGCACTGACCCCCCCGGTCGCCGGTGGCCGGCGCCCGGCGGGCACCTCGATCCCCGGCACGGCCGGGAGGACGGAAGGACGGCGATGGCTGGTACGGGCCGGTTGGTCATGAGGGGCGTCGTCGGCGGGCTCGCCATCGGCTTCGGCGGCCGCAAGCTGTTCGGCTGGTTCGGCGGAGCCGGCCACGAACGGACGGCGGAGAACTTCGAGAAGTTCGGCTACCGCGACGGCCGTTCGATGGCCACCCTGGCCGGCGTCACCGAACTGACCGCGGGCGTCGGGCTGGTGACCGGCACGGCCACCCCGCTGGCGGCGGCCGCCCTCATCGGTGAGATGGTCAACGCCGCGGCCGTGCACCGCAACGAGGGCCTGTGGGCCGAGAACGGCGGCTACGAGTACCCGCTGGTACTGGCCACGGCCGCGGCCTGCCTGGCGTGGGACGGCCCGGGGGCGTTCTCCGTCGACCGCGCGCTCGGCCGCGAACGGACCGGCCCCGCCTGGGGGCTGGGCGCCGTCGCGCTCGGCGTCGCCACCGGGACGGCCGTGTGGCGCCTGCTCCGCGACGAGAGGTTCTGATCCCGGGCCGCTCGGCCCACCCGCTCCCGGCGCTCCCGGGCTCCGCGGACCACGGGCTCCCGGGCTCCTCGGACCGCACCGTCCGCGGCGCCCGGGAAGCTGCCGAACGGCATCATCCCATCGGGTGAAATCGGCCGGGCGGGACGGACCCCGGCACACCGGCCGGGCACGACGGACCCGCCCCGCACACCGCCCCGCACGCCACCGCGCGGGCCCCGCGCATGACCTAACGTGATCGGTGGTCCACCCACCGAGAGCGAGTACGCCATGCCTGCCCAGCGAACCGTCGCGCCCGAGTCGACCGCCGTGCGAGTGGCCCTCTGGCGGGCCATGCACGTCCAGGTCGACGCGCCCCCGCACGTCCTGGAGGACGAGATCGGCCTGGAGCTCGTCGCCCCGGGCGAGAACTGGCGCCGCCGCCCCGACATGGGCAGGAAAGCCACCAGCGGGTTCCGCGCGGGCGTCGTCGCCCGGGCGCGGCTCGTCGAGGACCTGGTCGCCGAGCGGTTCGCCGAGGGCGTGCGGCAGTACGTGATCCTCGGCGCCGGCCTGGACACCTTCGCCCAGCGGCGCCCGGAACTCGCCTCCGGGATGCGGGTGTTCGAGGTCGACCAGGCCGGCCCGCAGGAGTGGAAGCGGCAGCGGCTGATCGAGCTCGGCCACGGCGTGCCCGACCGGCTGCGGCTGGTGCCGGTCGACTTCGAGGCGGACGAGGACTGGTGGCAGCGGCTGGTCGAGGCCGGCTTCGACCCGGACCGGCCCGCCGTGCTGGCCAGCACCGGGGTCAGCATGTACCTCACCAAGGACGCCGTCGCGGACACCCTGGCCAAGGCCGCGAAGACGGCCCCGGGCTCCGCCTTCGCCATGACCTTCCTGCTGCCGCCCGAGACCGTCGCCGCCGGCGGCGAGCGGCCGCACTACCCGATCCGCTTCCGCAGCTTCTTCTCCGCCGAGGAAATGCTGCGGCTGGCGCGCGAGTGCGGGCTCCACGAGGTGCGGCACGTCTCGACGGCGGACCTGACCGAGCGCTACTTCGCGGGGCGCCCGGACGGGCTGCGGCCGGACGTCGGCGAGTCGTTCCTGCTCGCCTCCGTGGTCTGACCGGCGGCCGGGGCCCGCCCCGCCGGGGCGGGGGCAGGGCCAGGGGCAGGAGCCCGCCCCGCCGGGCCCTGGCCCGGGGCCGGCACGAAGTCCCGGCCCCGGATCAGCGCGGCGGCCAGTACGCCGCCCGCCAGTGCCACCAGGCCGGCGACGAGCAGCACGGCGTCGAGGGAGTCGGCGAACCCGGTGCGGACCGCACCGGCCAGCGCCTCGCGGGCCTCCTCCGGCGCGAGCGCCACCGCCCGGTCGGCGACCCCCCGGTGCACCGCCTCGGCGATCCGCCCGGCCTGGCCGCTCAGCGCCGGGACGTCGGCCAGCCGGTCCCGGAGCGTCGCCGCCAGGGTGGCCGAGAAGACCGTGCCGTAGCAGGCGACCCCGACCGCGATGCCGATCTGCCGGAAGGTCTGGTTGGCCCCCGAGGCCATCCCGGAGCGCTGCGGCGGCACCACGCCCACGGCCGTCGAGGCGAGCGGCGGGTTGACCAAGCCGGCGCCGAGGCCGGAGACGACCAGCCCGGCGATCAGGTGAGTCCAGTCCGACCCGGCGGTCAGGCCCCGCATCAGCAGCAGCCCGGCGCCCACCAGGCCCAGGCCCGGGCCGATCAGCCACCGCACCGGCACCCGGCTGGTCAGCCGGCCCGCGGCGAAGGCCGCGACGAAGGTGACGGCGGAGCCGGTCAGCAGCCGGACCCCGGTGACCGAGGGGCTGCCGCCGAGGCCGTTCTGGAGGTAGAGGACGAGGTAGACGAAGACCGCGTAGAGCGAGGCGTTCATCGCGAAGGCCGCCACCGAACCGCCGACGAAGGTCGGGATGCGCAGCAGCGACAGGTCGAACATCGGCTCCGGCACCCGCCGTTCGACCACCGCGAACGCCACCAGGAACAGCGCCGCCGCCGCGAGCCACAGGGGCACGCCGCGCTGCCCCCAGCCGGCTTCGCTCGCCGTGATCAGCCCGTACACCAGGCTGAACAGCCCGGCCGTCAGGGTCAGCACGCCCGGCCGGTCGATCCGGCGGCGCCCGGGGGCGCGGGACTCGTCCACCCGGCGCACCGCGACGACCAGCGCGGCCAGGCCGACCGGCACGTTCACCAGGAAGATCGCCCGCCAGCCGACGCCACCGGTGAGCACCCCGCCGAGGACCGGTCCCAGGCCGGTCGCGACGCCCGCGACCGCACCCCAGACGCCGAAGGCCACCCCCCGCTGCCGGCCCTGGAAGGCGCCGGCGAGCAGCGCCAGGGAGGTGGCCGACAGGATCGCGCCGCCGACCCCCTGCACGGCGCGGAACAGCACCAGCGCCGGCGCGTTCGGGGCGAGGCCGCAGAGCAGCGAGCCCGCGGTGAAGACGGCCAGGCCCAGGACGAACAGTCGCCGCCGGCCGTACGTGTCGGCGAGGAAGCCCGCGGTGAGCAGCAGCGCGGCCAGCGCGAGGGCGTAGGCGTCCGTCATCCACTGCAGGCTGCCGAAGCCCGCGCCGAGCGCGTGCTGGATGTCCGGCAGGGCGACGACGACCACGTTGACGTCGATCAGCAGCATGAACATCGACGCGCACACCACCAGCAGCGTCCACCATCGGCGTTCCATCGGGCGGGGCCTCCTCGCTTCGCAGTGGCTGTCGCAGTGGCTGTTGCAGTGGCTTTCGTGGTGGTCTTCGCGGTGGCTCGGTCTCTAGGAGGTGGAGGACGGTCGGAGCCCCGCGGCCCCGGCGACGTCCAGGATCAGCCGCCTGCCGCGCAGTTCACCGGCCTCCATGCGCCGGTGGGCCTCGGCGGCCGCGGGCAGCGGCAGGATCTCCGTGCTCCGGGCCCGCAGCCGCCCGGTGGGCAGCAGCCGGTTGAGGACGTCGGCGGCCCCGGCCAGTTCGTCCGTGGTGGCACGGGAGATGACGAAGCCCCGGACCGAGCCGTCCTTCGTGTAGAGCGCCCCCGCCGGCAGGACGGGCCGGGTGCGGGCCCCGGCGAGCAGCACGATCCGGCCCCGGGGGGCGAGGAGGTCGACGGCGGAGCCGAGGTCGTTGCGGCCCGAGGTGTCCAGGTGCACGTCGACGCCCCGGGGGCAGAGCGACGCCAGGTGGTCGGCTAGGCGGGGGTCGGCGTAGTCGAGTGCCTCGGCCGCGCCGAGGCCGCGGCAGTAGGCCAGGTCGTGGCGGGCGGCGGTGGCGATCACCCGGGCCCCGGCCCCGGCGGCCAGCACGACGAGCGCGCTGCCGACGTTGCCCGCGGCGCCGGCGACGAGGACGGTCTCCCCCGGCCGGAGGCCGCCGTGCCGGAACAGCGCGAGCCAGGCGGTGGCCCCGGGGTGCACCACGGCGAGCGCCGCGGCCGGTTCGACCCCCGGCGGCAGGTGGTAGAGCCGGTCGGCCGCCACCACCGCCCGTTCCGCCGCGGCGCCCTGCCGGCCGTCGTGGCCCAGGCTGTTGCACCACACCCGGTCGCCGGGGACGAAACCGGACACCTCGGCGCCGGTCTCGGCGACCACGCCGACCGCGTCCCGGCCGATCACGAACGGGAAGGTCAGCGCGGTCCGGTACTGCCCGGAGCGCACGAAGGTGTCCACCGGGTTGACCGTGGTGGCGAGGACGTCGACCAGCACCTCGTCCGGCCGGGGCCGCGGGGCCGGGAGCGCACCGTGCCGAATCTCTTCGGGCGAACCGAGTCGGTCTACATAGGCAGCCAGCACGCCGCCGATTCTGGCACCGGCGGACCGCGGTCGGGAATGCGCCGGGAAATCTCCTGAGCCTTCGTCAGTTCACACAGGAGGCCCCGACTTGACGCATCCGCCGACTGTTCTTTGACTGCCGGTGCGGCCCCCACCAGATTTGATCCATGACCTCAACCGATTTCCCGCTCACGCCCCTGTTCGATGTCCGGGCGCAGGCCCGGATCGCCGCGACGCCGGCCGAGGTGTACGCGGTGGTCAGCGATCTGCCGCGCAGTGCCGAGTGGAGCCCGGAGTGCCTGGGCGGCACCTGGGTGTCCGGCAGCCCGGCGACGGTGGGCGCCGTCTTCCGGGGCGAGAACCTGCGCGCCGAGTCCGTCGTCGCGTGGGCGCCCGTCGTCCGCGGCACCTGGCACACCGAGTCCCAGGTGGTCGCCGCCGAGCCCGGGCGGGTCTTCCGCTGGGCCATGCGGGACCGCGCCGGGAACCCGCAGGACAGCGTCTGGTCGTACGAGATCGCCGCGGACGGCGACGGCTGCGTCCTGGCGCACGGCCTGCGCATGGGCGCCGCGACCGAGGGGATCCGGGGCATCACCGCGGAGATGGACGAGGCCACCAGGGCGAAGTTCCTCGCCGAGTGGACCGAGAAGCTGACCGGGGACCTCCGGGCGACGGTGCTGCGCGTCAAGGCGATCGTCGAGAAGGCCTGATCGGGAGGAGGGGCGGGACATGCTGCTGCAACGGATGGGAAACCGCGGGATCCGGCTGGGCACGCTCTTCGACCGGGCGGCCGCCCGGCACCCGGCCAACGTCGTGATCCTCGACCACGACACCGACCTGGCGCCCGGCCGCCGGCTGACCGTCGGGGAGATCGCCGGCCTGGTCGCCGACTTCGCGTCCCGGCTGTGGGCGGCCGGGGTCCGGCCGGGGGACCGGGTGGTCGTCTACAAGACGAACGGCTTCGACATCACCCTGCTGGCCTGCGTGGCGGCCCGCATCGGCGCGGTGCCGGTGCTGCTGTCGCCGAAGCTCGACGGCGCGACCGTCGCCGAGCTGGTGGCCCGGGTGGACCGGCCCTACCTCGTCACCGACCGGGCCAAGCTGGACACCGAGCTGCCGCCCGAGGTCTTCGGGCACGCGCGCCGGGTGCTGCTCACCTCGGGCGAGCACCCCGGCGCCCTCCCGCTGGCGGACCTGGCCGGGACACCCCGGGTCGCGCCGGTCACCGTGTCCCCCCACCATCCGACGCTGATCACCCACACCTCCGGCACCACCGGCCTGCCGAAGCTGGCCGTCCACACCGGCTGGACACTGCAGGCCCGTTACCGGCCGCAGGCCGCGCCGGTCGCCCTGATCCGCAAGCGGCGCCCGGTGGCGGTGCACGTGTCCTTCGTGCACTCCCGGCTGTTCACCGCGATGGCCATCGCGCTGCTGCGCGGCTTCCCGCTCATCATGCTGGCCGACGACGAACCGCGGCGCACCGCCGACCTGTTCGCCCGGTTGCGCCCGGGCGTGGTGGAGGCCCACCCGAACACCTTCATGCGCTGGGAGGAGCTGGTGGACGACCCGCGCCGGCCGCTGGCCCAGGTGAAGTACTTCAGCAGCACCTTCGACGCCATCCACCCCCGGACGGTGCGCCGGATGCTGGGGGCCTCCCGGCACCGGGTGCCGGTCTTCGCCCAGCTGTACGGCCAGAGCGAGGCCGGCCCGGTGGTCGGGCGGATCTTCACCCGGTGGCGCGGCGAGGACGCCGACGGCCGCTGCGTCGGCCACGCCTTCCCCGGCATGACCGCGGTCCGGGTGGTCAGCCAGGACGGCCTGCCGGTGTCCGAGGCGTCCCCCGGGTTCATCGAGGTCCGCACCAACGGCCGGGTCCTGACGTACCTGGGCGAAGCCGAGCGGTACGCCGCGCAGGAGCACGACGCGTGGTGGCGGATGGGCGACGTGGGCTACCGCAGCCGGTGGGGCTGCCTGCACCTGCTCGACCGCGAGGTCGACGTGATCCCCGGCTTCGGCAGCACCCTGGCCGCCGAGGACAGCCTCTTCTCCGCGCTGGACGAGCTGGCGGAGGTCATCATCGTGCCCGGTTCGGACCGCAGGCCGGTGCCGGTGGTGTGCACCCGGGACGACGCGCCGCTCGACCCGGCGGCGTGGGCCCGCGCCACGGCCGGACTGCCCCCGATGGCGGAGCCGGTCCAGTGGCGCCGGGCCGACCTGCCGCAGACCGCCACCACCAAGATCAAGCGGCTGGAGCTCGCCAGGGCCCTGGGCGACGGTGCCCCGGACAACGGGAACCGGGGCCGATAGCGATGGCGAAGGTCATCGTCGCCGGCGGCGGCATCGGCGGGCTGGCCGCCGCCCTGGGCATCGCGCGGCGGGGCCACCACGTGGTGGTCCTCGAACGCGGCGAGCGCTTCGCCGAACTCGGCGCCGGGCTCCAGCTGGCGCCGAACGGCATCCACGCCCTGACCCGCCTCGGGCTGGGCCCGGAGGTCCTGGCCCGCGCGGTGCACGTCGCCGAACTGCGGTTCATGGACGGCGTCACCGGCGAGCACGTCACCAGCGTGCCGCTCACCGAGGACTACCGGCAGCGGTTCGGCAACCCGTACGTGGTCGTGCACCGCGGCGAGCTCCACGGGCTGCTGCTCGCGGCCTGCCGCGCCGAGGCACGGATCGAGCTGTGCCCGGGCCGGCCGGTCGCCGGGTACGAGCGGGACGGCGGCGGCGCGGCGGCCGTCCTCGACGACGGCGGGCGGATCACCGGTGACGCGCTGGTCGGGGCGGACGGCATCCACTCCGCGGTCCGCCGGCAGCTGGTCGGCGACGGGCCGCCGAGGATCTCCGGCATCACCGTCCACCGCACGATCATCCCGATGGACCGGGTGCCGGAGCCGCTGCGGTGGAACGCCGTGACGTGGTGGGCCGGCCCCGGCTGCCACTTCGTGCACTACGCCATCGCCGGCGGCAGGTACCTGAACCTGGCGGCCAGTTACGACGACGGCGCCACCCGGGCGCTGGCCGGCGTACCAGTGGAGCGGCGCGTCGTCCGCGAGCTGTTCGGGGGGCTCGCCGCGACACCGCGCCGGCTGCTCGACCTCGGCGAGCAGTGGAAGTCCTGGGTGCTGATCGACCGGGCGCCGGTCGACGACTGGACCGACGGCCCGGTCGCCCTGCTCGGGGACGCGGCCCACCCGATGCTGCACTACGCGGCCCAGGGCGCCTGCCAGGCCCTGGAGGACGCGGTGGTCCTGGGCGACCTGCTGGACGGCGGCGGCACGGACCTCGCCCGGTGCTTCGCGGAGTACAACCGGCTGCGCCGCGACCGCACCGCCGCCGTCCAGCGGACCTCCCTCGCCAGCATCGCGCTGTGGCACCCGGCCGGTACGGCGGCCGAGTCCAGGAACGCGGCGCTGTCCGGAATGTCGCCGACCGACCTGCACGACCGCCTCGCCTGGATGCACGGCGCACGGGACTTCACCACCGGCGCCCCGGCCGCCCTCCCCCACCCGGAGGCGGCCCGATGACCGACCGGCACCTGGAACTGTGCATCGTCGGGGCCGGCCCCCGCGGGCTGTCCGTCCTGGAGCGGCTGTGCGCCAACGCCCGGCAGGACCCGGCCGGACCCGCCGTCACCGTGCACGTCGTCGACCCGGAGGCCCCCGGCGCCGGCGCGGTCTGGCGGACCGGGCAGTCCCGGCACCTGCTGGCCAACACCGTGGCCTCGCAGATCACCGTCTACACCGACGCCGGCTCACGCATCGACGGGCCGATCGAACCGGGCCCCAGCCTCCACGACTGGGCGCGGAACGTGGCGCTGCTGGGCTCGCCGGCCGACTACGACGAGGAGACCCTGGCCGAGGCACGGGCGCTGGGCCCCGACTCGTACCCCACCCGGGCGCTGTACGGGCACTACCTCCGGGACGCCTTCCGGCGGGTGGTCTCCTTCGCCCCCGAGCGGGTCCGCGTCCGGGTCCACCGGTCGCGCGCCGTGGCCATGGCCGACACCCACGGCGTGCCCGGCGGCGCGCAGGGCGTCCGGCTGGAGAACCGGACCCGGCTCGACGACCTGGACGCCGTGGTGCTGGCCCAGGGCCACCTCCCGGCCCGGCTGACCCCGCGGGAGGAACGGACGGCCAGTCTGGCCCGCATCCACCGCCTCGGCTACGTCCCGCCCGGCAACCCCGCCACGACCGACCTGGGTGCCGTGGAACCCGGCCGCCCGGTGCTGCTGCGCGGCCTCGGACTGAACTTCTTCGACTACATGGCGCTGCTGACCGTCGGCCGCGGCGGCGCCTTCGTCCGCGACGGCGGCCGGCTGCGCTACCGGCCCGGCGGGGACGAGCCCCGGCTGCACGCCTTCTCCCGCCGCGGGGTGCCCCACCAGGCCCGCGGGGAGAACGAGAAGGGCGCCTCCGAACGCCACCGGCCCCGCCTGCTGACCCCCCGGTTCCTCGACGAACTGCGCGGGCGCAAGCGCGCGGGCCGCCCGGTCCGATTCGGCACCGACCTGTGGCCGCTGATCTCCCGGGAGGTGGAAGCCGTCTACTACGGCACCCTCTTGACCTCCCGGGGCCGGCCGGCCGAACGGGAGGCCCTCACCGAGCGGTACCTGGCGCTGCCGGACCCGGCGGACCGGGCCCGGCTGCTGGACACCCACCGCATCGCCCCGGCCGACCGCTGGGACTGGCAGCGGATCGCCCGGCCCTGCGCCGGCCGGGAGTTCGCCGGGCGCGCCGACTTCCGGCGCTGGCTGCTGGCGTACCTGGAACGGGACGTACGCGAGGCGAGGGCCGGCAACGTCAGCGGCCCGCTCAAGGCCGCCCTGGACGTGCTCCGCGACCTGCGCAACGAGATCCGGCTCGCGGTCGACCACGGCGGGCTGGAGGGCGACTCGCACCGCGACGAGCTCGACGGCTGGTACACCCCGCTCAACGCCTTCCTCTCCATCGGCCCGCCGGTGTCGCGGGTCGAGGAGATGATCGCCCTGATCGAGGCCGGCGTCCTGACCCTCACCGGGCCCGGCACCGAGGTGCGGATCGACACCGTCACCCCGGGCTTCGTCGCCAACTCGCCCCTCGCCCCGGGGCCCGCGGTCCGCTCCGGGGTCCTCGTCGAGGCCCGGCTGCCCGAGCCGGACCTCCGACGCACCGCGGACCCGCTCCTGCTCCACCTGCTGCGCACCGAGCAGTGCGCCACCTACCGCATCCCGGACACCCGGGGCGGGACCCACGAGACCGGCGGACTCGCCGTCACCGAGCGCCCCTACCGGCTGCTCGACGCCCGCGGGCGGGCCCACCCGCGCCGCTTCGCCTACGGTGTCCCCACCGAGGCGGTGCACTGGGTCACCGCGGCCGGCATCCGCCCCGGGGTCGACTCGGTGATCCTCGCCGACGCCGACGCCATCGCCCGCGCCCTGCTCGCCGTGCCGCCGGTGGTCCGCGAGCCGGTCGCGACCGGGGGCGTGGGCGAGCCGACCGAACTGACGGGAGTGCCGATTTGACGACGCCGACGCCCGACCCCGACCCCGGCGCCGACCCCGGCGCCGACCTCGACTCCGGGCTGCTCTCCCCCGTGCGGGCCGGCACGCCCGTCGAGGCCGCCGTCGGCGACCGGGCCTGGCTCCAGGCCATGCTCGACGCCGAGGCGGCCCTGGCCCGGGCCCAGGCCCGGCTCGGCACCGTGCCCGCGCCGGCCGCCGCCGCGATCACCGCCGCGGCCCGGGCCGACCGCCTCGACCTGCGCCGACTCGCCCTGGAGGCCCGGGAGACGGCCAACCCGGTGGTGGGCCTGGTGAAGGCGTTCACCGCGGTCGTCGCCGCCGACGACCCCGCCGCCGCCCGGTACGTGCACCGGGGCTCCACCAGCCAGGACGTCCTCGACACCGCCGCCATGCTGGTCGCCGACCGGGCGCTGCGCCTGGTCCGCGCCGACCTCGAACGGACGGCGGAGGCGCTGGCCCGCCTCGCCGCCCGGCACCGCGACACCGTGATGGCCGGCCGGACCCTGGCCCTGCACGCGGTGCCCACCACCTTCGGGCTGAAGGCGGCGGGCTGGCGCAGCCTGGTGCTCGACGCCGCCGAGCGGGTGGACCGGGTGCTGCGGGACGGCCTGCCGGTGGCACTCGGCGGGGCGGCCGGCACCCTCGCGGGCTACCTCGCGCACGCCGACGCGCCCACCGGCCCGGACGGCCCCGTCGACCTCGTCCATCCCGTCGACCCCGGCGGTTACGCCGACGCGCTGGCCGAGGCGTTCGCCGCGGAGACCGGGCTCGCCCGGCCCCGACTGCCCTGGCACGCGCTGCGCACCCCGATCGCCGACCTCGCCGCCGCGCTCGCGTTCACCGCCGGCGCCCTCGGGAAGATCGGGCTCGACGTCCAGACCCTGGCCCGCACCGAGATCGCCGAGCTGGCCGAACCGGGCCCGCCCGGCCGCGGCGGCTCCTCCGCCATGCCGCACAAGCGCAATCCGGTGCTCGCCACCCTGCTGCGCAGCGCCGCGCTCCAGGTACCGGTGCTGGCCGCCGCTCTGACGCAGTGCCTCGGCGTCGAGGACGAGCGGTCGGCCGGCGGCTGGCACGCCGAGTGGCTGCTGCTGCGCGAGTGCCTGCGGCTGACCGGCGGATCCGCGCACACCGCGGTGGAACTCGCCGAGGGGCTGCGGGTGCGGGCGGACCGGATGCGCGACAACCTCGCCCTGACCGGGGGCGGGATCGTCTCGGAACGGGTCGCCGCCGTGCTGGGCCGCACCCTCGGCCCGGCCGGCGCCCGGCAGTTGCTGACCGAGGCCACCGCGACCGCCGAGCGCTCCGGCCGCCCGCTGTCCGCGGTGCTCGCCGAGGCCCCGGAGCTGGACGGCCGGCTGACCGCCGGCGCGCTGGAGCGGCTGTGCGACCCGGCCCACTACACCGGCGCCGCGGGGCCGTTGGTCGATCGGGCCCTGAAGGAGTGACCGCGCTGACGGGGTGACCGGACCGAGGGGCGGGGCGTCGCGCGCCCCGCCCCTCGGTCCGGTCACGCCTCAGCGCCCCAGCGCCTCACCGATCCGGTCGGCGATCACGCGGACCCCGTCGACGGTGAGCACCGACTCCGCGTGGAACTGCACCGAGGCGAACCGGGGCCCGCGCAGCGCGTGCACCTCCCCCGTCGCCGGATCGCGGCTGATCTCCACCGCGCCGATCCCCGGACACTCCGCCTTGTCCTCCTCGCTGCGCGCGGCGAAGGAGTTGTAGAAGCCGACCCGCTCCCGGCGGCCGAACAGGTCGATGACCCGCTGGAGGCCCTGGTTCGGCACCTCCTTGCGGATCACCTCCAGTCCGAGCCGGGCGCTGAGCACCTGGTGGCTGAGGCAGACGGCGAGGAACGGCCGCTGCTCCGCCAGCAGTCGGTCGATCGCGGCGTGCAGCCGGGCGATCTTGGGCCGGCCGGTGTCCAGGGGGTCGCCCGGCCCGGGGCCCATGACGACCAGGTCGTACCCGTCGAGGGCGTACCGGTCGTCGAACCGACGGACCGTCACATCCAGACCGAGGGAGACGAGTTGGTGGCGCAGCATGGCGGTGAAGGCGTCCTCGGCGTCGACCACCAGCACCCGGCCGCCGCACAGCGCGGGCCGGGGGGCCGCGCGCCGGTCCGGGGCGGTCAGCCAGAAGTCGGCGATGCCGGTGTTGCGGCGGGCCAGTGCGGCGCCCACGCGCGGGTCGTCGGCGAGCCGCGCGGGCCGGTCGGGCCGGTCGGGCCGGTCGGCGCCGACGCCCGGGCCGACGACATCGGCGGAGGCCGTGGGAACGGCGGAGGCAGTGGGAGCGGTGGGAACGGCGGGAGCGGCGGGCCGGTCGGCCCGCAGGGCGGCGAGCAGCCCCGCCGCCTTGGCCCGCGTCTCGGCGACCTCCGAGGCGGGGTCGGAGTGTCGCACCAGGGTCGCCCCGACCCCGATCCGCAGCCGGCCGCCCCGATCGATGTCCGCGGTGCGGATCAGGATGGCCGAGTCCAGGGTTCGGCCGCCGCGCCCGTCGCCGCCGATCAGCGCGAGGGCCCCGCTGTAGTACCCGCGGCCCGCCGGCTCGTACCGGCCGATGACCCGGCAGGCGTTCTCCAGCGGGCTGCCGGTCACGGTGGGGGCGAACAGGGTCTGCTTGAGGATCTCGCGCGGGTCGAGGTCGGTGCGCCCCTCGATGAAGTACTCGGTGTGCGCCAGCCGGGCCATCTCCTTGAGGTACGGGCCGACGACCCGGCCCCCGCGCTCGCAGATCCCGGCCATCATCTTGAGCTCCTCGTCGAGGACCATGTAGAGCTCGTCGGTCTCCTTGCGGTCGTCGAGGAAGGCCAGCACCTCCGGGAGGTTCGGGCCGCCCGGCGGGTACCGGTAGGTGCCGCTGATCGGGTTCATCACGGCGGTGCCGCCGTGCACACTGATGTGCCGCTCCGGGGTGGCGCCGACGAACGTCCGCTCGCCGGTGTGCACGATGAACGTCCAGTAGGCGCCGGTCTCCTGCCGGAGCAGCCGGCGGAACAGCGACAGGCCGTGCGCGGGCGTGTAGTCGGTGATCTCCGCGAGGCAGGAGCGCTTGAGGACGAAGTTGCCGCCCTCGCCGCGGCCGATCTCCTCGGTGACGACGGTCCGCACCAGCTCGGCGTAGGCCTCGTCGGAGACGTCGAAGTGCTCGCCGGTCAACCGCAGCGGCAGGTCGGGCAGTCGCTCCAGCGCCTCCCGGCAGGACACCCGGGCCTGGGCGGTGACGGTCATCGCCAGCAGCGGCTCGCCGTCGTCGGGGCAGGCGAAGCCGCGCTCGGCGAGCTGCCGGAACGGCAGCAGCACCAGGACCTCGTGGCCCGCGTCCGGAGCCCGTTCGGGCAGCGGGACGTCGGCGAGCGCGGCCACCTCGGCGACCTCGCCGACGAGGACGTCCAGGACCTCGTCGCCGGTCCGCTCCGGCCGGTGGATCAGCGCGAACGCCGGCGGCCGCGGCGACCGGACCAGTCCGAGCAGGTCCGGCGCCGCGGCTCTCCTGGGCCCGGTCATGCGCAGAGCGCCTTGACCGTGGTGACCACCGCGCAACGCTGGGCGGCGTAGCCGAGCGTCATCCGGTGGTGGTCCGCGGAGAAGTCCGCGATCGCGTCGGCGACGAGGAAGGTCTGGAGGTCGCGGGTGAACGCCTCGACGGCGGTCGTCAGCACCCCGACGTGTCCGTAGACGCCGCAGATGACGAGCTGGTCGCGGCCGTGGCGGGCCATCCGCTCGCGCAGGTCCGAGCGGAAGAAGGCGCTGTAGCGCCACTTGGTGAGCAGCCAGTCCTCCGGAGCCGGCGCCAGTTCGTCGACGATCCGGCGGTCGGCGGGGTCGACCTTCATGCCGGGGCCCCAGAAGTCCTTGAGCAGGCCGCGGTCCTCCTCGGTCATCCCGCCCGGCTGGGCGGTGTACGCGACCGGCATCCCGAGGCTCGCGCAGCGGTCCCGCAACTGCGCGGTGTTGCCGACCAGTTCGTCGCGCAGGGAGTCCGGGAACGGCCGCAGGAAGTAGCGCTGCATGTCGTGGACGAGCAGCACCGCCCGGTCCGGATCGACTTCCCAGCCGGCGACGTTCGCGGGCAGCTCGCCCGGGGACGGCATCGGGTAGGGCTCTATGGGGGGTATCCCTGCCATCGCCTTCTCCTTCACGCCCAAGGTTCCTCACACGCCCAGGGTGGCGCCGCCGTCGACGGTGAGGTCGTGCAGGGTGATGTGCCCTGCCTGTTCGGAGAGCAGGAAGACCACGGCGTCGGCGATGTCCGCCGGCCGGGCCAGCTTGCCCAGCGGGATGCCCACCTTGTAGGCCTCGGGCCGGCCGTCGATCGTCGCCCGCGGGCCGGTCTCGTCGTGCCACATGGAGCGGAGCATCGCGGTGTCGGTGGAGCCGGGGGCGACGACGTTGCAGCGGATGCCGTACCGGGCGACCTCCAGGCCCAGGCACTTGGTGAACATCGTCGCCGCGGCCTTCGACGCGGCGTAGGCGGCCATCTCGGTACGGGGGGTGCCGGCCGCGTTGGACGCCACGGTGACGATCGCGCCGCGGCCGCGCGGCACCATGCGGTCGACCACCGCGCGGGACACGTTCATCACCCCGGTGGTGTTGACGGCGAAGGTCGCGGCCCAGTCCTCGTCGGTCAGCCGGCGCACCGGGCTCAGGTGAAGCACCCCGGCGGCGTTGACCAGCCGGTCCACCGGTCCCAGCGTGCGCTCCACGGCGTCCACCAGCTCCGCGACCTCGGCGGCGCGGGTGACGTCGGCGGGGAACGCCGTGACGGGCAGGCCTTCGGCGGCCATCCTGCCCGTCACCTCCGCCAGCCGTCCGGCGTCCCGGTCCACCGCGGCCACCGGCGTGCCGCGCCGGGCCAGGGCGCCGGCCACGGCCGCGCCGATCCCGCCCGCTGCCCCGGTGACCAGGGCGACTGCGTCCTCCATCGTTCGGACCTCCCATGCAGGGTGTGCGCGAGTTCGTTCGGGTTCCTGCCGGCCGCGGCCGCCGGCTCGCTGCGGGCCGGCCGCGACGGGCCCGGTCACGGGCCCACCGGTCACGGACCGGCCGGTGCTCACGCCCGCCACGCCGAGACCACTTCGACGGCCTGGTCCGGGTTGAGGCGCGGATCGCAGAGGCTGGTGTACGTGTCGCCGACGTGCGGGACGTCCGCCCAGGTCCGGGCGCACTCCGTGACGTCGTCCGGGGTGGTCTCCAGGTGCAGGCCGCCGGCGACGCCGCCGCCCTCGCCGATCGCGTCCTGGAAGCGGGTCACCTCCCGCACGATCCGGTGCAGGAGGCGGGTCTTGAACCCGTCCGGGGTGGTGACGGTGTTGCCGTGCATCGGGTCGCACAGCCAGATGACCGGATGCCCCGCGGCCCGCACCGCCGCGGCGAGGACGGCCAGCCGGCCGGCGACCCGGTCGGCTCCCATCCGGGCGATCAGGGTGAGCCGGCCGGGCTCCCGGTGCGGGTCGAGCCGTGCGCACAGGGCCAGCAGCTCACCGGCCGTCACCGTCGGGCCGACCTTGCAGGCCACCGGGTTGACGACCCGGGCGAGCAGGGCGACATGGGCCCCGTCGACCTGCCGGGTGCGCTCGCCGATCCACGGCCAGTGGGTGGACGACAGCCAGGCCCGGCCCGCCGACGAGCGGCGCACCAGTGGCTCCTCGTAGTCGAGCAACAGGGCCTCGTGGCTGGTCCACACCCCGGGCTCGGGCCGCGGGTGCGCGCCCCGGTCGGCCCAGCCCAGGTAGCGCAGGACGGCGTCGGCGAGCCGGTAGCCGGAGAGCATCCGGGTCGGATCGGGGCGCCGGCACCGCGCGGAGGGCTCCGGCCCGTTCACCAGGTGGCCGCGGTAGACGGGCAGTTCGAGGCCGCCGATCCGCTCGGTCGGCGCGGAGCGGGGCTTGGCGAACTGGCCGGCCAGCCTGCCGACCGCCAGCACCGGCAGGCCGGTGCCCCGCGCCATCCGGCCGGCCAGGAGTCCCAGCAGCTCCGCCTTGCGGGCGACGTCGCCCGGGGTGCAGTCGGCGGGGTCCTCCGCGCAGTCGCCCGCCTGCACCACCAGGGCCGCACCGGTGGCGACCGCGGCCAGGTGGGTGCGCAGCGCGAGCACCTCCTCGGCTTCGAGCAGCCCCGGGAGGGCGGCCAGTTGGCCGCGGACCCGCCGGGCGAGTTCCGGGTCGGGCCACCGGGGCTGCTGGTCCGCCGGGCCCGGCTCCAGGACGCGCCCGGCGGCCGGTGCGTCCTTGGGTGATGAACGAGTGGGCACGGTGGTCTCCCGAAGCGGCGGGTGCACTCGCCCCGGTGGGATTCGGCGGGGCCGGCTGCGCCTCAGTCTCACGGCTCGTCCACGGTGGGGCCAATGCCCGTCCGGGCACTGTGTCAGGTGGGGTGCTTCCGCATCAGGTCGGACTTCGGCGGTGCGCCCCCGGGGCGGCCGACGACCACCCCGGAGCATTTTCCCGGTTTCCGCGCTTCCCGTCCGACTGGGCATTTCGGGTACCGTCCGACTGGGGAGGGGAAATCCGCGGCGCGGGTGCCCGGGTGATCGACTCGAACCCTTGTTGTCCTTCGGGTGCTTGTATAGCCTGGAGCCACGATCTGTGAATTCAGTATGAGCCGGGGATCCGTCGGGGGAATCTCCCGAATCGAGTACCGCGTGGCGCACTTCGTTCGCGCCCGGCACGCGGCACACCGGCCGGCCATCCCACCGATTCGCTTTCTCCAGGTACACCCACACGGACTCACTGGATGAGGGGACACCGATGCGCCGGGAACAAGCTGCGGTCACCCAGGTCGACAGCGCGGCCGAGGTCCTTTCGACCCCGGAGCCGCCGACGGCTCCGCAGACCTGCACGATTCCCATTCGCATTCTGCGGCCCGGGGAATCCCCCGGGAACCGCGGGGAGAACCGGGAATACATCACCACGCTCGCCCGGTCGCCGGTCCGGCTGCCGCCGATCTTCGTGCACCGCAGGACGATGCGGATCCTGGACGGAATGCACCGGCTGAAGGCCGCGGAACTGCGCGGCGACCAGTCCATCGACGTGGTCTTCTTCGACGGGGACGAGCCGGAGGCCCCCGGGCCCCCGCCGAACAACCTGGTCAGGCTGGACCGCCCCCGCCCGGCGGCGCAGCGCCACACCGGGCTCACCGGGACCGTGGCACCGCCCGCACCGCAGCCCAGCACGCCGGTCCACCAGGTGGCGGCGGAGTTCGGCCTGGAGCCGGACACCGTCGTGGACGTGCTCAGCCGGCTGTGCCAGAGCCTGCGCGAGGCGCCCGGGGCCCCGTACGGCGGCGGGCCGCGGGACCCGTACGACGCCGGGCGGCCGGGCCCCGCCGCGGCCCGGCCCGCACCGGCGGCGCCGGCCCCGCGCCGCCCGGACGACACCCCGGCCCTGCTGCGGCTCACCGGCTCCTGCGACGCGACGGAGCTCGTCCTCGACCGGGTCTGCGACGAGCTGTTCGCCTCCTTCACCCGCCGCGACCAGCGGCTGAGGGCCCGCCAGTACCTGTGGGGGCTGCTGGGCACGCCCGGCCGGAAGACCATCCGCAACATCGCGGCGTTCGTCGAGGGCCCGGGGATCGACCAGCGGCTGCACCACTTCATCAGCGACTCCACCTGGGACTGGGAGCCCGTGCGCACCGCGCTCACCCGCTACGTGGCCCGCACGATGGAGCCCGAGGCGTGGGTGATCCGCCCGGTGCTGATCCCCAAGGTGGGGCAGCAGCCGGTGGCGGTGAGCCGGCGGTTCGACCCCACCCGGGGGAAGGCCGTCAACGGCCAGCGGGCGGTCGGCGTCCTCGCGGTGTCCGAGACGGCCGGCACCCCGGTGAGCTGGCGCCTGCAGGTGCCCAAGGACCGGGTCGAGGACGTGGACCGGCAGCGGCGGGCGGGGCTGTCCGAGTCGATCGGCGCCGAGTCCATCGGCGAGTGCACGGCCCGCGCCCTGCTGCAGGTGCTGGCCCGTACCGGGGGCCCCGACCGGCCGGTGGTGCTCGACGGGCGCGACATGGAGCGCGCCCAGCTGCTGCGGCCGCTGCACGCCGCCGAAGTGCCCATGTTCGTACGGATCTCGGCGACCCTGCCGCTGCGCATCGAGGACCCGGCGTTGACCGGGCACCGCACCCACGGGCCGCTGCCCTCGCGCCGGATCGTGGAGGCGGCCCGGTTCCGCCGCCGGCCGGTGGACGGCCCGGACCCCTCGGTCGAGAAGGGCCACCTGATCACCACCGTCGACGTCCGGTGGCCGGCCGACGCCGGGCACCCCCACCCCGGGGCGGAGGCGCCGATGCGGCTGATCGCGGTCAGCCCGGTCGGGGAGAACGTGTGCGAAGAGCTGTGGCTGACGACGCTGACGACGGTGTCGGCCGCCACCGCGCTGAAACTCGCCCGGCTGGTGCGCCGGGTGGACCGGGACCTGGAATCCGTTTCCCGGAACGTCGGAATCTGGGATTTCAGCGGCCGGTCCTTTCCGGGCTGGCACCGGCACGTCACGCTCGCGTCCATCGCCCACCTGGTGCGCCTGCTGGCCCGGACCGACTACCGGTCCGAACTCGGCTGACGCCCTCCGGCCGTACCTCTCCACGCGATTCCGCACGCCCGCAAGACCTCGGACTCCGGAACTCCTCACCGACGGGGGAACGCATGCCCAGCCGGCAGTACTCCACGGATCTGCTCGTGATCGGCGGCGGCGTCACGGCGCTGTCGATCGCCTACCACTGCGCCCTGGCGGACATCGGCGTCGTCCTGCTCGCCCCGGACGGCTCCGGCGCCGCCGGGCCGTCCGCCCGCCCGGTGCGCACCTACCAGCCGGGGAAGGTCCACAACTCCGAGCTGACGGTGCGCGGCCTCGCGGACTACCGCGCGTTCGCCCCGGCCGGGGGCGCCGACCTGGTGGTCTCGGACGTCGGATGGCTGGTGGTGGCGGGCGACCGCCGGGAGGCCGACGGGCTGGAGCGCGAGGCCGCGGCGCAGCGCGCCGTCGGTGTGGAGCTGGAACCGCTGACCCCGGACCAGGCCCGTGCCCGCCACCCCTGGCTGGACCCGGCCGGCGCCGAGGCCGCGTTCTGGTGCCCGCAGTCCTACCTCCTCGACGTGGACACGGTGGTCCGGGGCTACGCCGCCGGCGCGCGGGAGCACGGCGCCCGGCTGCTGACCGGCCACACGGTGACCGGCCTGGACGCGACGGGCGCCCGGGTCACCACCGACCGGGGCGAGTTCGCCGCCCAGGCCGTCGTCCTCGCGGCCGAGGCCGGCAGCGGCGAGCTCGCGGCCTCGGCCGGGCTGGAACTCCCGCTGTGGGCGCAGACCGCCGAGCTGTTCGGCACCGACCCGGTCCTCGCCGAGGGCGAGCTCGACGTCCCCTTCACCGTGCACCCGGCGTCCGGGCTGAAGACGCTGGGCGCCGGCCGGTCCTTCCTGGTCGGCCTGGAGCGCGTCTCCCGGCAGGAGGGCATGCGGGAGGCGTGGTTCCGGGAGACCGCCGAGGAGCTGGGCGCGCGGTACCCGAAGCTCGCGGGCACCGGGCTGCGCAGCGTGTGGACCGGGACGGTGGACGTCACCCCGGCCAGGACGGCGTGCATCGGCCGGGCGGGCGGCGCCCACGAGCGGATCCTGGTCGCGGCCGGGTACACCGGCCAGGACCTCGGCCAGGCGCCCGCCACCGGGCGGATCATCCGCGATCTGTACCTCGGCCGCTCCCCCGGCGTCGACCTCGCCCCGTTCTCGCCCTCCCGGTGACGCCGGAATCCCGCCCGGCTTTGTCAGGTCGGACCGGAAATACTGACGAAGACGCCCCGGGAACCCGGCAGACTGACAAACTCCGGGATTACCGCCGGGATATCGACGTGACAAAGTCGAGAGCTTTCCGTGAGGTGCGCGGGATTTCCCTACCCGGCGATTCGGCCCGCTGATAGCGTCCCAACGTCACTGTCCGACGGCACTCCAATCCGGTTGACCGGACGCCGGTATTGGCGGAACCGAGGAGAACGGAGTAGGAACAATGCGCCAGATCGAGATCTCCTGGCCGTCCATCGACGCCAGAATCCGCATCACTCTCCACGAAGACCGCAATGCCCAACTCGTCGAGCCGCTCTGGGCCTCGCTGCCGTACCAGACCCTCCAGGGGCACGCGCTCGTGGCCGGCGACTGCATCTACCACGTCCCGCCGGCGCACGACCTCCTGCACGCCGTGCCGGACCACAAGGTCGACCGCAAGATCCAGCCCAACGGCACCGTGTTCTGCTCCGCGGTGCAGCACCTCACCATCAAGTACGGCGAGCTGACCGAGCCGATGCACACCGCGCCGATCGGTTCCGTCGTCCCGGAGGACGTCGACGCGCTGCCGAAGATCGGCCAGTTGGTCTGGGACTCCGTGCACGGCAACGGCGCCCCGATCCTCGCCCAGGTGCGGCGGGTGGACGGTGAGGCCGGGCACGGTGTGCGGCGCATGCCGACGGAGTCCGCCCGGGCCCGCGACCTGGTCGAGCGGATCGCCGTGGAGACGGAGCGGATCCTGATCGAGCCGACCGAGGAACTGGTCGCCGCGCACGAGGGTCGGGTGCCCAACGGGGCCGGCACCAAGGGCTCGGTGCTGACCACGCTCGTCTGCATCAACGGCGAGACCCGGCCGCTGGGTTATGTGTCCCACACCGGACTGGTGCGGGCCGCCCGGCTGACCGACGTGCCGCTGCCCGCCCTGGTCGAGATGGCCCGGATCCTGCTCGTCAAGCCCACCGAGTTCCTCGGCTACTGCGGCCTGGACACGCTGTGGGACCTCACCCGGGAGGTGGTCGCCGTCATCGAGGAGAAGACCACCTCCAAGGAGGACTTCATCGCACTGCTCTCCCACATGGCCACCTACACCAACGCCCTCGGCGCCTGGAACCTGCAGCTGTTCCCGTGGGAACTGGGGGGCGACACCTGGACGTTCCGTCCGACCACCACGAGGAGTGCACATGTCTGACCGGAAGAACTCCACCGAACTGCTGATCATAGGCGGCGGCGTGATCGGCGTGTCCATCGCCTACCACTGCGCCAAGGCCGGCATCGACGTACTCCTGCTGGAGAAGGACCAGTTCGGCACGGCCACCACCGCGGAGACCGCCCGGGCGTTCCGCACCTACTTCCCGCGCAAGCCGTACGACAGCGAGCTGGCGGTCCGCAGCCTGGCCGAGTTCAACTCCTTCGCGAACACCCTGAACACCGACCTCGGGCTGAAGCACCTCGGGCTGCTCACCGTGCTGACCAGCGCCGAGCAGGCGGCCGAGCTCGAGGCGCTGCTGCCGGCCCACCGCGAGGTCGGCGCCGAGGTCGAACTGCTCACCCCGGCGCAGGCCGTCGAGTACAACCCGTGGCTGGACGCCGGCACCTTCGAGGCGGCCGTCTGGTCCCCGGAGTGCTACCGGGTCAAGCCGGAGGCGATCGTCAAGGGCTACGCGGACGCGGCGGCGCAGCTCGGCGCCCGGCTGCTGACCGGCACCGAGGTGACCGGCATCGACGCCTCCTCCGGCCTGGTGACCACCAACGCCGGGGAGTTCACCGCCGACGCCATCGTGATCGCGGCCGGGCCGTGGGGCGGCGACGTCGCCAAGCTCGCCGGCATGGAGCTGCCGGTGTGGGGCCAGTTCGCCGAACTGCTCTACACCGACCCGATCTCCGACACCGAGACCGACACCCCCTTCACCTTCCACCCGGTCTCCGGCCTGAAGACGATGGGCCGGGGCAAGGGCTTCCTGGTCGGCCTGGAGCGCATCTCGAAGCAGAAGGGCCTGCGCGACGTCTGGTTCGACGCGGCCGTCGAGGAGCTGCCGAAGTGGTACCCCAAGGCCGCGGGCGCCAAGCTGCACAGCGCCTGGACCGGGACCCTGGACGTCACCCCGACCAAGTCGGCGCTGATCGGCCGGGGCGAGGGCGCCCACGAGCGGATCCTCTTCGCGGCCGGCTTCACCGGCCACGGCCTGGCCCACGCGCCCACCGCCGGCCGGATCGTCCGCGACCTCCACCTCGGTGTGGCACCGGAGGTCGACCTGACGCCCTTCTCGCTGGCCGTCAACCTGGCGCAGCTGCCGGCCGCCTGAGCACTTCCCGCGGCGGGCGGCGGCACGGCCGCCGATCGCGCGGCCGTCCTCGATCAGGACGCGCTCGACCCGGCAGCGGTAGCCGATCACCCCGCCGAGCGAGGTGTTCGGAT
>NZ_JBSFWR010000105.1:0-30279 GCF_053594915.1 Kitasatospora sp. NPDC002543
AGCCCGCCCGGCTCGCCGACGGTCTCCGAGCGGACGTCCAGTCCGGCCGCGACCGCCTCGGAGACCAGGTGCGGGATGTCCGAGTCGGCCGGCCCGTGGGCGGCGGGGGTGGCACCGCCGGTCTCGTCCCCGTCGCGCAGGATGCCGATCACCTCCCCGAGCCGGTCGACGGCGGCCGCCGCACCCGCCCGGATCTCCTGGGCCGCCTCCCGGTGGGGCGGGGCCAGGTCGGGGGCGAGCTTGAGGGCCCCGGCACGCAGGGCGATCAGGCTGAGGTCGTGCCCGAGGGCATCGTGCATGTCCTGGGCGATCCGGGCCCGCTCGCGCAGCCGCGCCTGCTCGGCGACGAGTTGCCGCTCGCGTTCCAGCCGCTCGGCCCGCTCCCAGCCGGCCCGTACGAGCTCCTGCGACTGCCGCCAGAACCGGCCCAGCAGCCACGGCCCCATGCCGGTGCTCACGGCGAGGGCGACGAACCGCAGGCCCAGAACGATCCAGGCGGGCACCGACCCGACCACCAGCACCCCGGCCGAGACCAGGACGGCGAACACCACGGCCGCCGGCCGTACCCGCTCCGTCCACAGCCCGGCCAGGAAGGAGATCCCGACCGCCGGCAGCGCCCACCAGAGGCTCGTGACGCTCAGCCCGATACACACCGCCGCCACCGCGGGCAGCGCCGCCCCATTCATCCGCATGCCCACGACCCTACGAGGGGGACCGTCGAACCGGATCTGTCGAAAGTCATGCCCGCGCGGGGTGCCCGAGGCACGCCCGCCGTGCCGGGCCGCCGTTGCCGGCCGGACCCGGCGCAGGCGGCCCGGCCGCACCTCACGGCGGCCGGAACCGACCTGTCCGGGCCGGCGGAGCCGGAGTTCGTCCGCGCCCGGGGCCCAGGGCGGCCGTCCCACGCTCACGAGGAGCGGGGTGCGCTCACCGGCCTCCCGTGAGATAAAAGCCGGACGCACTCGAACCGGGGGAAGGTGACGTCATGCTCCTCGTCATGGTGTTCCTGTTCGCACTCGTCGCCATCGTCGTCGGCGCCACGGCCTTCCTGGTGCTCCGGGAACGCGCTCGGCGGCACCGGTTCGACGACGCCGAGGGGCTGCTGATCGAACAGCGGCGGACCGCCCACGCCGCGCGCATGCGGGCGACGTACTCCAGCGTGTCCGTCCACCACGGCAACGGCGTCATCGGCGACGAGGGGAACCACCACCGCTCCTGACCCGTCCTCGGCCCGCCGCCCGATGCCCGCCTCCCGATGCCGGTCGCTGGCATGCCCGCATGCCCGCATGCCCGCGTGCCCGCACGTCGGCTGGTAGAGCCTCAGCGACACAGGGCGGCGTCGACGACGTCCTCGAGGTGCCGCGTGACGGCGTAGTCGGCCGGGACGGTGGTCACCGCGATGTTCGCGGCGCGCCCGTCGTCGGTGGCACCGCCCCGGGTCTCGTAGCCCGGGATGTCGCCCCCGTGCCCCCAGTAGACCCCGCCGCAGGACAGCGGCCGGCTGATGATCCCCAGTCCGGCGCCGGCACCGGAGTCGCCGCCGATCGGCACCGTGGCGCGCATCTGGGCGAGTTGGGCCGAGGGCAGCAGGCGGTCCGGAACCAGCAGGGCGCCGAAGAAGCGGTTGAGGTCCGCGGTGGTGGAGATCATCTGCCCGGCCGCCCAGCCCGCCGACGGGTCCATCTCGGTGAAGTCGGTCAGCGGCCCGTCGGCGGAGTCCCTGCGGTAGCCCCTGGGGTGGGCCTCCCGGATCGTCCGGTCGCCCACGGCCGGGAAGGAGGTGTGCCGCAGCCCGAGGCGCCGGACGATCCGCCGGTCGATCTCCTCGGCGAGCGGCCGGCCGGTCACCCGCTGGACGAGCAGGCCGGCCAGCACGTAGTTGGTGCTGCTGTAGCCGAACCGCGCCCCGGGGTCGAAGACGGGCGGCTGCCGCAGTGCGAGGTCCACCAGTTCCCTGGGCTCGAAGTACCGGGAGCGGAGCGAGGCTTCGTCCAGCAGGCCCTCGTAGTCGGGCAGGCCGCTGGTGTGCTGGAGGAGCTGCCGGACGGTGACGCCGCGCCCGTCGACGCCCTCGCCGCGGGCCACACCGGGAAGGTAGGTGTCGACGGGGGCGTCGAGGTCGACCTTCCCCTCCCCCACCAGCTGGAGCACCACGACGGCGGTGAAGGTCTTGGTGTTGCTGCCGATCCGCACCTGCCCGCCGGCGGGAACGGCGGCGCCGGTGGCCAGGTCCCCCACGCCGGCGGTGTAGTCGCGGCTCCGCCCCCGCCCGTCCCGGACGGTCGCGAGCGCGCCGGGCACCCCGTCCGTCCGCACCAGCGCGTTCAGCCCCTGCTGCACACCGTCCGGTGCGGGCACGGCGGACGCGACGGACGCGGCGGACACGCCGAGTACGGCCGGTGCGGCGGACGCGGGCGACGCGGCGGACGGTGTCAGGGCCCCGACGGCCACGGCGGTCGAGAGCGTGAGGGCGAGTGCCATGTGGCGGACGTGCGGACGATGCACGGGTCAACTCCTCCGGAATCGCGGCGGGGCGGGAAGCCCCTGGTCACGCCCGCCAGTCTGGTCGCGCGGGGAATCACCGGCCTCCCCCGATCGAGGGAGCCCCCGTTCCCTCGTCCACCAGGGTCTCCGGGTGCACGGCCCCGGCCGGAATGTCGGTGGCACCGGGGACACTCGGTGGTCCGTGCCACCGAGAGAGGGAGCCCCCGGATGCCGATCCACGTCGCCGGCCGCCGCCGCACGACGGCCTCGCTGGAGGCCGCGTTCCCCGGCGCGGAGATCATCGACGTCACCTCCGGGGCGCCGGACCCCTGGGTGCGGCTGAGCCCGTTCTACCCGCACGGCGGCATCCCCGTGCCCTACGGCGAGGGCGTGACCAGCCAGTCGGTGGAAGGCATCTGGCAGGCCCTCAAGGTCTTCCCGGACAGCGACGTCGACCTCGCCAAGCTGCGCGTCACCTCGATGAGGGGCCTCAAGCGGACGGTGCGCCGGTTCGGCCCCGTCCAGGGCCACCGCACCGGTCCGCACGGCGACCGGCTGCTGTCCTACGAGGCGGCCCGCCGCCGGATCTACCTGCCGGCCTACCGCTGGGTCCTCGAACACCGCGTCGCCGACCTGGTCGAACGGCTCCGGGGCAAGGAGCACGTCGTGCTCCTGGACCACACCACCAACGGCGACGTCGCCGACCCCGGCAGCCCGCTGTCCCACGCCGCGCTCATCCGGCTGCACCTGGAGGGCCGTTGGCCCGACGAGCGGCACACCGCGGGGTGCGCCGGGCGGTGCCGCACCGAGGAGTGCCCCACGACGACGAGCTAGTGCGATGATCTTTCCCTCGGTACTGTGGCCCGTCGGAACAGCCGGGCGACCGGACAGCCGGGCAGCCGTTCGCGGGCCTCCCTCGTACGCCCCGCGCTCGACCGCCGGCGCCCGCCGCGCCCGAGGACGTCCTCCGCGGCGCCCCTCGCGGCGGGGAGACCAGAAAGTGAGCAGACAGATGCAACCCACCTTCGTCCTGGTTCACGGAGCCTTCGCGAACTCCTTCTCCTTCGCGCCGCTCCAGGCCGAACTCGGCCTCCTCGGCCACCGCTCCGTCGCCGTCGACCTCCCGGGGCACGGCTTCGCGGCGACGTACCCGCGCGCCTACCAGGCGCCGCAGGACCCCGAAGGGCTCGCCACCACCCCCGGGGCCATCAAGGGCGTCACCCTCGCCGACAACGTCTCGCACCTCATCGGGATACTGGAGCGGGCCAAGCGGAACGGGCCCGTCGTCCTCGTCTCGCACAGCCGCGGGGGCCTGACGGCCACCGTCGCGGCCAACCGGCGTCCCGACCTGATCGACCGGATCGTCTACGTCTCGGCCTGGGCCCCCGTCGACCTCGACGTCGCCGGCTACTACGCCGAGCCCGAGATGGCCACGGTCGACGCCGCCGGGCTGGCAGCGGCGATGGTCGGGAACCCCGCCGAACTCGGGCTGCTGCGCGTCAACTTCCGCACCGCCGACCCCGAGGTGGTGGCGACCTTCAAGGCGGCCTTCCTCGCCGACGGGACGGACGAGGAGTTCCTGGTCTTCCTCAACGCCTTCCAGCCCGACGAGAACCTCGACGCCGGCACGCCCGAGGACCGGGCTCAGGCCGACAGCTGGGGCCGGATCCCCAAGTCGTACGTCCGGCTGACCGAGGACACCAGCGTGCCGCTCGCCATGCAGGACCGGATGATCCGCGAGGGCGACGCGCTGACCCCGGAGAACCCCTACGACGTCCGGACGCTCCCCGGCAGCCACCTGAAGTGGCTGGTCGCCCCGGCGCCGGCGGCCCGGGTCCTGGCGGAGATCGCCGAACTCCTGCCCGCTCCCGCCGGGTCCTGACCGGCACCGTGCGGGCGCGGGGCGGGCGGACGGCCCCGGGGCGGCCCACTCCCCCACGGCGAAAAGCAGTTGGCCCCGACCCGGCACGGGTCCGACAATCGCCGGATGACCGATGACCAGAGCGAGTTCCAGCGGCGCCGCGCGGCCCGGATGACCTGCAAGCGCTTCCTCTCCGCCGACCGCGTCCTCAGCATCCGCGAGCGCCTGGCCCAACTCTCCGCCGTGGAGGGCCTGGACGCCTGCCCCGACTTCTACGGCAGCGACGGCCCGGTGCGGCAGTTGGAGGAGCGGACCGCCGCGCTGCTCGGCAAGGAGGACGCGGTCTTCTTCCCCACCGGGACGATGGCCCAGCAGGTCGCCCTCCGCCACCACGCCGAGCAGACCGGCAACCCGGCCGTCGCCCTGCACCCGCTCAGCCACATCGAGCGGCACGAGCGCCACGCCTACACCCAGCTCACCGGGCTGCGCGGGCTCTGGCCCACCACCGAGCAGCGCCAGCCGACACCCGAGGAACTCCGGGAGCTGGGGCAGCCGTTCGGCACCCTCACGGTCGAACTCCCGTTGCGCGACCCCGGCTACCTCCTCCCCGGCTGGGACGAGCTGACGGCCCTGGTGGCCGCGGCCCGCGAGACCGGCGCCCGGGTGCACTTCGACGGCGCCCGGCTCTGGAACACCACGGTCCACTTCGACAAGCGGCTCGACGAGATCGCCGCCCTCGCCGACAGCGTCTACGTCTCCTACTACAAGGACCTCGGCGGGATCAGCGGCGCCGCCCTCGCCGGTGACTCCGCCCTCACCGCCTACGCCCGCACCTGGCTCCACCGCTACGGCGGCCGGATGTTCCAGCACTGGCCGGCCGCGCTCGCCGCCCTCCACGGCCTGGACACCGTCCTGCCCGAGCTGGCGGAGTACACCCGCCACGCCACGACCCTCGCCCCGGCCCTGGCCGCCCTCCCCGGCGCCCGGCTGTACCCGGAGGTCCCGCCCACGCACGAGTTCCAGCTCTGGCTGCCGCATCCGGCCAAGGCCCTGAACGCCGCCCACCTGGCCCTCGCCGAGGAGGAGGACGTCTGGTTCGTCCCGTACTGGGAGGACGCCGCCCCCGGTCTCGCCATGGCCGAAGTCAGCCTCGGCCGGCCGGCGCTGGGGTGGGCGCCCGAGGAGGTGACGGAGGTCGGGCTGCGGTTCCTGGAGCTGGCCGCCGGCGCCTGACCTCGCGCGGTGCACCTCGGCCGGGGCCGCCCGGACCGGGCCGGCGGCGCCGGGTGCGTCGGGACGGCCGGCAGGACGGCCCCTCGATGCCGGCCGACGGGATCCGGGTCGCCACCCCCGGGTGATTCGCCGCGAAACGGTTCGCGGTCCGGAACCCTTCATGTCAGACTGACGATATGAGCGAGATGCACGTGGGGGAGCCGGCCGCCGTTCGCAGCCGCGAGGAGCTGGCCGCGCTGATGGCCGACGGGGCGCGGCCGAAGTGGGTGATGTTCTGGGGGCACACCGAGCGCAAGGGCGGCGGCACCCGGCAGGAGTGCCTGAGCCAGTGGTGGCCCGGCGAGTTCACCGTCGACGGGGTCACGTACGCCTCCGCCGAGCACTGGATGATGGCCGGCAAGGCCCGGATGTTCGGTGACGAGGAGATCGTGCGGCGGGTGCTCGCGGCCCGGACGCCCGCCGAGGCGAAGAAGCTGGGCCGGCTGGTCAAGGGCTTCGACGACGAGACCTGGACGGCCGGACGCTTCGAACTGGTGGTGGCGGGCAACGTCGCGAAGTTCGGGCAGGACGAGGCCCTGCGCGGCTACCTGCTGGGCACCGGCGACCGGGTGCTGGTCGAGGCCAGCCCGCTGGACCGGATCTGGGGCATCGGGCTCGCCGCCGACGACATCCGGGCCCAACAGCCCGACGAGTGGCGCGGGTTGAACCTGCTCGGCTTCGCTCTGATGGAGGCGCGTGCGCGGCTGCGCGGATGAGCGGAACGGCTCGACTGCTGGACGGGACGGTCGTGGCCTCGGCCGCCACCGCCCTGTTCCTGGTGCCGAGGGTGCTGCGGCGGGAGGCCGGCCCCGCACGACCGGAAGCCCGCCCCGCACGACGGGAAGCCCGCCCCGCACGGCAGCCGCCCCACCCCGCGCGGCAGGAGGCGGAGGCCAACCTCCCACGGCGCAGGCGCCCGTTCGGACCGGAGCCGGTGCTGGCGGCGGTCGTCGCGCTGATCCTCCTCAACCAGGTGCTCGTCGCGGTGTACGTGAACCGGGTGCACCACGGGGACGCCTCCTTCATCGCCCGCTACCTGCCGCCCGGCTGGTTCGACGTCCCGCGCCTGGACTTCCTCGCGGCGCGCTTCCCGGCCCCGGAGCTGCTGGCCCCGTCCGTGCTCAGGGTCCAGGCGTTCCTCGAACTGCCGCTGGTGCTGCTGGCGTTCGCCGCTGTCGTGCGACGGCTGGACCGCGCACTGTACGTCCGGCTGGCCCGCTCGCCGCTGGTCCCGCCGGCCGCCGTCTCGTACACGGTGGCGTTCTGCGCGGTGGAGTGGGACCTGCGCAACCCCTTCACCGTGGACGACCTCGTGCTCCGCTCGCTCGCGGCCTGCGCCACCCCTCCCCTGATCGCCTGGCTGGCCCGGCGCGAGCCCGAGTCCGGGTCCGGGTCCGGGTCCGAACCCGGGTCCGGGTCCGAGCCCCGGCCCGAGCCGCCCGCCAGCCCGTTCCGCTTCGCCCTCGACCTGTGGGCGTACGGCCAGTTGATGCTGGTGCTGTACGACACCGCGCTGCTCTACAACCTCGCCCGGCTCGGCGACCACCTCGCCTCCGCCGCGGTCGCGTCGGCGGTGCTGGTCGCCACCCGCGCCGTCCCCTCCCCGGCTCAGCGCCGGCCGCCGGGCCCGTACACCGCCGCACTCACCGGGACGCTCGGCCGGGCGCTCGCGCTGTTCCTCGTCCCCGCCCTGTCGATCCGCTATGCGGAGAGCTTCGGAACACCCCAACTGGCGGCCCTGGCAGGGCTCCTGGTGATCGGCGCGGCGCTCCGCCGGGATGCGGCGCTCCTCCTGCCGCCCGCCGTCGCGGGTGTGCTGGTCGGATGCGCTGTCGCGGCGCTGGCGCCCGGCCCGTACTACGAGGCGACTCTCCTACGGAGCGCGACCGGCGCACTTCTCGCAACGACCGCCGTCTGCGCGCTCCTTGACACCACTCGGACACGACTGGTCGTGCGCTCTTAACTCCGACGCCACATACTGACGCGAGGATGTCACGCAGTCAGGGTCCGGATGGACAGGTTGGGGCGATCATGCGCATGCGGCCGACGGCACAATCCGCGGGCCGGCAGCCGGAGGGCGAGCAACAGGCCGCCGAACTCCGCGCAGAACTGGACGAGTTACTCCGTGCGAGCCGCTACGCGAGCCAACGTGAACGGCGCCTGAACGAGGCGATCCGGGGCACACCGGGCCGCCAGCGGCCGGACGGGGAGCTGCTGCGCCAGCTCGCCCAGGCCCGCACCCTCCGCGAGGGCCTGGGCGCCCGGTGCCTCCAACTCAGCGACCAGCTGGAGGCGTTGGAGAGCCGGATCCGGCACGGGCAGCAGCCCTCGCCGCCGGAGCAGCAACACCCCCAGCCCCCGCCGCCGCCACAGCACCAGCACCAGCACCAGCGGCTCCGGCCGGAGCCCCCGCGGCAGCAGGCCCCTCAGCCGCCCGCCCGCCCCGACCTCGGCGCCCTCACCGAGCGGATCACCGTGCTCCACCGGTCCGGTTCCCACGCCGAGGCCACCGAGGTGATCGACGCGGCCGCCGCCCGCCTCACCCCCGCCGACGCCGCGCTGCTGGTCGGCATGCTGGCCCGGTACGGCCCCTCCGGCGGCTCGCTCCACCTCGCCCGCAGCATCGCCCGGTCCGCGCCCGACCGTTCCGTCGCCGTCCTCGCCGAGCTGCGCGAGCTGGGCCTGGCCGAGGAGGCGGCCGAGGTGTTCCACGCCTTCTGGAGCTACCCGGCCGCCTACGTCCCGGGCCTGCTCTCCGCGCTGGACCAGGCCGGACTGGCCGCCGACAGCGCGACACTGATCTGGGAGTGGGGGTCGGCGCCGATGCCCGAGCTGACCACCCTGGCCGCCTGCCTCCAGCAGCACGGCCGGACCTCCGACGTCCGGACCCTGCTGCGCCAGGCCGCGGGCCGCTCCACCGACGACCTCGCCGACCTCGCGGCCGGGCTGCCGCCCGCGCTCGCCACCCTCCTGCTGAACGAACTGGCCGTCCTGCGCCCGCCCGTGGAGGTGGTCCGGCTGGCCGCGGCGCTGGACGGCTCCGGCCGTTCCGAGCTCTACGCGCAGCTGCTGGCCGCGATGCTCGCCGACGAGGCCCGTCACCGCACCACCCTTGCCGCCCTGCGCACCGCCGGCCTCCCGACCCGACCGCCCGCGGCCCCGCGCTCCCGCTGGGGACGGCGGTAGCGGCACGGGAAGGGCGTCCGCGCCCGGCCACCACCCCGCCCCGACCCGGCGCGCCCGACGGCAAGAAACCCCCGACGGCAAGACCCCCCACGGCAAGACCCCCGACGGCGAGAGCCCCGGACGGCAAGGAGCCCCCGTCCGCCCCGGCAGGGCGGACGAGGGCTCCCCGAACGGACAGCGGCCGCTAGCAGCCGATCAGGCGCGCACCCAGGTACGCCTTGACCTGGTCCAGCGAGACGCGCTCCTGCGACATGGTGTCGCGGTCGCGGACGGTCACCGCGTTGTCCTCGAGGGTGTCGAAGTCGACCGTGACGCAGAACGGGGTGCCGATCTCGTCCTGGCGGCGGTAGCGCTTGCCGATGGCGCCGGCATCGTCGAACTCGACGTTCCACGCGGTGCGCAGGTCGGCGGCCAGGCCGCGGGCCTTCGGGGACAGCTCGGCGTTGCGCGACAGCGGCAGGACGGCGACCTTGACCGGGGCCAGGCGCGGGTCGAGCCGCATGCCGACGCGCTTCTCCATGACGCCCTTGGCGTTCGGCGCCTCGTCCTCGAAGTAGGCGTCGATCAGGAAGGCCAGCATGGCGCGGTTGAGGCCGGCCGCCGGCTCGATGACGTACGGGAAGTACCGCTCGCCGGACTCCTGGTCGAAGTACTTCAGGTCCTGGCCGGACGCCTCGCTGTGCACCCGCAGGTCGTAGTCGGTGCGGTTGGCGACGCCCTCCAGCTCCGAGAACTCGCTGCCGCCGAAGTTGAAGCGGTACTCGATGTCCACGGTGCGCTTGGCGTAGTGGGAGAGCTTCTCCTTCGGGTGCTCGAAGAAGCGCATGTTCTCGGTGCGCAGGCCGAGGCCGACGTACCAGTCCCAGCGCTGCTGGAGCCAGTACTCGTGCCACTGCTCGTCCTCGCCCGGCTTGACGAAGAACTCCATCTCCATCTGCTCGAACTCACGGGTCCGGAAGATGAAGTTGCCGGGGGTGATCTCGTTGCGGAAGCTCTTGCCGGTCTGGGCGATGCCGAACGGCGGCTTCTTGCGCGAGGTGGTCTGGACGGCCTTGAAGTTGGTGAAGATGCCCTGGGCGGTCTCCGGGCGCAGGAACGCCAGGCCGCTCGCCTCCTCGGTGACGCCGAGGTGGGTCTTCAGCATGCCCGAGAAGTCCTTGGGCTCGGTGAACTGGCCCTTGGTGCCGCAGTCGGGGCAGTTGACGTCCTTGAGGCCGTTCGGCGGCGGGAAGCCGTGCTTGGCCTCGTACTTCTCCTCCAGGTGGTCGGCCCGGTGGCGCTTGTGGCAGGAGAGGCACTCGGTCAGCGGGTCGTTGAAGGTGGCGACGTGACCGGAGGCCTCCCAGACCTCGCGGGCGAGGATCACCGACGAGTCGAGTCCGACGACGTCCTCACGGGCCTGGACCATCGCACGCCACCACTGGCGCTTGATGTTCTCCTTGAGCTCGACGCCCAGCGGCCCGTAGTCCCAGGCGGCACGCGTGCCGCCGTAGATCTCGCTGCAGGGGTAGACGAAGCCACGGCGCTTGCTCAGGCTGACGATCGTGTCGATCTTGTCGGCGGCCACAGTGCTCTCTTCATGACGTACGGCACGGTCAGGGCACGGCTGGTTGCGCGTACCCGAATACCTCAGGTTACCGGCCATACGGGTACGTGATTCAAATCGGTATCGTCCGGCCGCCCCCACTCTCCGCCACCTGTCGTTCACCCGTCCGAGTGATTTGACAATCATTTCCATGTGAGATGAGAATGATTGTCATGATGATCGGACTGCCTCGACTCGGACTGACCCGCCGGACCCGCCGTTCCCTGGCCATCGCCACCACCGCCCTCGCCGCCTCCCTCGCCCTCACGGCCTGCGGAGGCAGCAGCAGCGCCGACAGCGGCAACGGCAGGCTGAAGGTCGTCGCGTCCTTCTACCCGATGGAGTTCCTGGCCCAGCAGATCGGCAAGGAGCACGTCGCGGTCACCGACCTCACCGCCGCCGGCGTCGAACCGCACGACCTGGAGCTCACCGCCAAGCAGGTCGGCACGGTCCAGAAGGCCGACGCGATCGTCTACCTCAAGGGCCTCCAGCCCACCGTCGACCAGGCCGTCGCGCAGTCGTCCAGCAAGCACAAGATCGACGCAACCGCCGCCGCCCCGCTGGTCGACCACCACCTCGACGAGGGCACCGAGGGCGCGGACCACGGGGCCGACGGCCACGGGACCGACGCCCACGGCGGGGACGGCCACCAGCACGAGGGCGCGGCCGGCGACCCGCACATCTGGCTCGACCCGACCCGCTACGCGGCGGTCGCCAGGAACGTCGGCGAGGAGTTCGCCAAGGCCGACCCGACCCACGCCGAGGACTACCGGAAGAACACCGACGAGCTCGTCACCAAGCTCACCGCGCTCGACCAGGAGTTCCAGGCCGGGCTGAAGGACGCCACCACCAGGACCTTCGTCACCAGCCACGCCGCCTTCGGCTACCTCGCCGACCACTACGGCCTCACCCAGGTCGCCATCAACGGCGTCGACCCGGAGTCCGAGCCCACCCCGGCCCGCCTCGCCGCCGTGCAGAAGGCCGCCCGGGACAACGGCGCCACCACCGTCTTCTTCGAGACCCTGGTCAGCCCCAAGCTCGCCGAGACCGTCGCCAGGGACCTCGGCCTCAAGACCGCCGTCCTGGACCCGCTGGAGGGCGTCAAGGACCCGTCCAAGGACGACTACCTGACCGTCATGAAGCAGAACCTGGCCAACCTCCGGGCCGCCCTCGGCGCCCCCGCGGCACCTGCGGCCCCCGCCGCCGACGCCACCACCCCCGCCCCCGCGAACTGACGGGACCGAGCACCATGACCGACCCGATACCCCCGGCCGTCCGCCTCCGCGACGCCGTCGCCGCGCGCGGCGGCCGGCCGGTGCTGCGCGGCGTCGACCTCACCGTCCGCCCCGGCGAGGTGGTCGCCCTGCTGGGCGCCAACGGCTCCGGCAAGTCGACCACCGTCAAGGCCGTGATCGGCTCCGTCCCGCTGGAGCGGGGCACCCTGGAGCTGTTCGGCACGCCGTACGGCTCCTTCCGCGCCTGGCACCGGATCGGGTACGTCCCGCAGCGCACCACCGCCGCCTCCGGCGTCCCCGCCACCGTCCGCGAGGTGGTCTCCACCGGACGGCTGCCGCAGCACCGGCTGCTGCCGTTCCGCCGCAGGGACCGCGAGGCGGTGGACCGAGCGCTGGCCGCCGTCGGCATGCTGGACCGGGCCCAGGACGGCGTGGCCGACCTGTCCGGCGGCCAGCAGCAGCGGGTGCTGATCGCCCGCGCCCTGGTCGGCTCCCCCGACCTGCTGATCATGGACGAGCCGATGGCCGGCGTGGACGCCGCGAGCCAGCAGGTGCTCGCCGACACCCTGCGCACCGAGGTCGGCCGCGGCGCCTCCGTCCTCCTCGTGCTGCACGAACTCGGGCCGCTGGAACCGCTGATCGACCGCGCCGTGGTGCTGCGGGACGGCTGCGTCGCCCACGACGGCCCGCCCGTGCCCAACACCGGCCTGCACGCGCTGCCCGGCCACGACCACGTCCACCCGCACGCCGACCTGACCCCGCCGAGGCTGCTGGCATGACCGAGATGCTCTCCTACGACTTCATGCAGCGCGCCCTGCTCGCCGCCGTCCTGGTCGGGATCACCGCCCCGGCCGTCGGCATCTACCTGGTGCAGCGCCGCCAGGCCCTGATGGGCGACGGCATGGGCCACGTCGCGATGACCGGCGTCGGCCTCGGCTTCATCTTCCAGACCAGCCCGGTCTGGATGGCCGTGCTGGTCTGCGTGCTCGGCGCCGTCACCATGGAGCTGGTCCGCTCGCGCGGCAACCAGCGCGGCGACATCGCCCTCGCGATGCTCTTCTACGGCGGCATGGCCTGCGGCAAGCTGCTGGTCTCGATGTCCGCCCAGGCCGGGGCCGGCTCGCTGGAGAGCTACCTGTGGGGCTCGATCCTCACCGTCGCCCCCGCCGACCTGGCCACCATCGCGGTGCTCGGCGCGGTGGTCATCGCGGTCACCGTGGGCCTGCGCCGCCAGCTCTTCGCGATCTGCCAGGACGAGGACTTCGCCCGGGTCACCGGCGTGCCGGTGCGCACCCTCAACCTGCTGCTCGCGGTGATGGCCGCGGTCACCGTCACCGTCGCCATGCGGGTGGTCGGGCTGCTGCTGGTGAGCGCGCTGATGGTGGTCCCGGTGGTCGCCGCCCAGCAGCTCACCCGGTCCTTCGCCGCCACCCAGGCCGCCTCGATCGCGCTCGGCGTGGTCGTCGCGCTGGCCGGCGTCACCGGCTCCTACCAGCTCGACGTGCCCTCCGGTCCGGCCATCGTGCTGCTCGCCATCGCGGTCTTCGCGGTGTTCAGCCTGCTCGCCGCTCCGCTCGCCCGACGGCGCCACCGCGGCACGGGCGAACACGGGCCGAAGGTGTGCGACGTGGAGCTGCCGGAACAGGCCGTCTCCGAACCGTCCGACACGACCACCCCTGGGCGACGGGCCGGGCTGGCACAATGATGTGCGAGACGCCCACGACCCCAGGAGGACCCACGGTGACCACCGCAGGCCCGTCGCCGCGCGCCCGATCGACCCGGCAGCGTGCCGCCGTCTCGGCGGCCCTGGACGAGATCGCGGACTTCCGCAGCGCGCAGGAGCTCCACGACCTGCTCAAGCACCGCGGGGACTCCGTCGGTCTGACCACGGTCTACCGCACGCTCCAGTCGCTGGCGGACGCCGGTGAGGTGGACGTGCTGCGCACCGCCGACGGCGAGGCGGTCTACCGCCGGTGCAGCAGCGGGCACCACCACCACCTGGTCTGCCGGCACTGCGGCGCGACCGTCGAGGTGGAGGGCCCCGCGGTGGAGCGCTGGGCCAACTCGGTCGCCGCCGAGCACGGCTTCAGCGACATCGCGCACACCCTGGAGATCTTCGGGACCTGCGCGGAGTGCGCCAAGAAGGTCTGAGCGACGGCGAAGGGCCCGTGGGAGAAACCACGGGCCCTTCGCCGTACCCGTTCCGAGGGCCGTACCCGTTCCGGCGGCCGTACCCGTTCCGAGGGCCGTACCCGTTCCGGCGGCCGCACGCGCCTCAGCGCTGGGAGGGCACCGGCGCGCCGACCTCGTTCGGGATCGCCCCGCCGAAGCGCCGGTCACGCATCGCGTACTGCTCGCAGGCGCGCCACAGGTCGCGGCGGTCGAAGTCCGGCCAGAGCACGTCCTGGAACACGAACTCGGCGTAAGCCGACTGCCACAGCAGGAAGTTGGAGGTGCGCTGCTCGCCGCTGGGGCGCAGGAACAGGTCCACGTCCGGCATGTCCGGGTGGTACATGTACTTGGCCAGGGTCTTCTCGTTGACCTTCTTCGGGTCGAGCTTCCCGGCCGCGACGTCCTGGGCGATCGCCTGCGCCGCGTCGGCGAGTTCGGCCCGGCCGCCGTAGTTGACGCACATGTAGAGCGTGACGGCGTCGTTGCCCTTGGTCTGCTCCTCGGCGACCTGGAGCTCCTGGACGACGCTCTTCCACAGCTTGGGCATCCGGCCCGCCCAGCGGATCCGCACGCCCATCGCGTCCATCTCGTCGCGGCGGCGGGCGATGACGTCCCGGTTGAAGTTCATCAGGAACTTCACCTCCTCGGGCGACCGCTTCCAGTTCTCGGTGGAGAACGCGTACAGCGAGATGTTCTTGACCCCGAGCTCGATGGCGCCCTTGAGGACGTCCAGCACCACGGACTCGCCGACCTTGTGGCCCTCGGTGCGGGGCAGCCCGCGCTCCTTGGCCCAACGGCCGTTGCCGTCCATCACGATGGCGACGTGGTTGGGGACCAGCTCGCCGGGGAGCTTCGGGGGCTGTGCACCGCTGGGGTGCGGGGTCGGGGGGACGTACGTCCTCTGCTTGCCGCCGCCGAAGAGCCGTCGCGCTGCCATGTGCTCACTTCTCCACGTATCTCATCGAGCGGATGCCCCGCTCCAGGTGCCACTGCAGATAGGCCGCGACCAGGCCGCTGCCCTCCCGCCAGTACCGCGGCTCGCAGGCGTCGGCCGTCCGCCAGTCCCCTGACAGCAGCGCCCCGAGCAGTACCAGTGTCTCAGGGGAGGGTACGGCACATCCGGGCACTCGGCAGTCGCCGCAGAGCACCCCGCCCGCGGGGAGGGAGAAGAAACGGTTCGGTCCCTCCAGGCCGCATTTGGCGCAGTCGGTGAAGCTCGCGCCGTACCCGTTCACCGCGAGCGAGCGCAGCAGGAAGGCGTCCATCACCAGGTGCGACTCGTGCAGCCCGGCGGCCAGCGTGCGCAGCCCCCCGACCAGCAGCAGGTACTGCTGGACGGCGGGTTCGCCCTCGTTCTCGGCGAACCGCTCGGCGGTCTCCAGCATCGCGGTGCCGGCCGTGTAGCGGCCGTAGTCGGCGACGATCGGGCCGCCGTAGGGGGCGATGGTCTCCACCTGGGTGCAGAGCGGCAATCCCCGGCCGATCAGCTCACTCCCCCGGCTGAAGAACTGCACGTCCACGTGCGAGAACGGCTCCAGCCGGGCGCCGAACTTGGACTTGGTCTTCCGCACCCCGCGCGCGACCGCCCGCACCTTGCCGTGGTGGCGGGTCAGCAGGGTGATGATCCGATCGGCCTCGCCGAGCTTCTGCGCCCGCAGCACGACGCCGTCGTCCCGGAAAAGACTCATGGGGACCATTGTCCCCCACCCGTCCCCGGGGCCGGACAGCCGTGTTGCCCGCACCGGAGGCCGTGGGGGAGACCACTGCGGTGCGGGTCACGGCGGGCCCGGGTGGGGAGTCCGGGGCCCGTTGTGGGGGATTCGGAGGTGGTCGGTGGATTCCGGAGGTCCGGCGGCCCCCGAAGGCGAGGGGGCGGTCGGGTGCCGGAGGTACGGACGGTCGCGTTCCGGTGGTGCGGACGGCGTCGCGCGGTGACCGGTGCCCCGCGTGCGGCGCCCGGTCCGGCGGCGCTACTTGTACGGGGCCCTGGTCGCCGCCTCCAGCAGCGCCCCGACCCGGGACTTCGGCAGGTCCAGGCAGAGCCCGACGGCGGCCAGCGCGTCGCGCTCCTGCGGCAGGTAGCGCCCGTCCGCCAGCGCGATCGCCGCGCCCTGCAGCAGCAGCCGCTCGCGGCCGTGGTGGGCCAGGTGCGGGGCGAGCGGTTCGAGCACCGCGTGCAGTTCGACGGCCAGGCCGCCGGACAGCCCGCGGGCGTCGTGGAGTTCGTCGCCGAGCCCGGAGAGCGCGGCGAGCGCGGCCAGCACCTGGGCCTCGCCGCAGTCCTCGAACCCGGCCTCGCGCACCGCCGCGCAGGCCGCGTCGCGGGCCGCCCGGTGGGCGGTGCCGCCGGCCGCGAGCAGGGCCAGCGCGACGGTGTACTGGGCGTCCCGCAGCATCGCGCCGAGGCGCACGCAGGTGGGCTGCTCCAGGCTCTCGACGCCGTACCGGCCGTGGCAACTGGTGCACTGCACGCTGCCGATCACCGGGCCGAGCGGGAGGACCGGGGTCCCCAGCAACCGCAGCCACCGCCGGCCGTGCTGCCGGCGGTAGTTGCGGTCCCCGCCGCAGCCCGGACAGAAGAAGTCACCGAGAACGTCAGTCCGCCACCGCGGGCGAACACCCCACAACCTGGTCACGGCGCCACTCCCCAGACATGGCAGGCGGCCTGCTCGACAGTGGGCAGGTCACGCGACCGGACACCGAGGCCGTCCCACCGACCCGGCTTTCCGGTGGATCGATGTTGCCACGGTTACCGGCACGTGTCAGTACCTCGAACGGCTTCCGGCTCGAAAAAATGTGGCGCAGGCCACAACGCCAGGTGGACGCGGCGAAGGGCCGCCCCGGGGGACGGCCCTTCGCACACCACCCGTTCGAATTAGCCGCGCTGCGAGCGGTTGACGGCGCTGATCATGGCCTTCAGCGAGGCCAGCACGGTGTTGCCGTCGATGCCCACGCCCCACAGCACCTTGCCGTCCACCGCGCACTCCACGTAGGCGGCGGCCTGGGCGTCCCCGCCCTCGCTCAGCGCGTGCTCGGCGTAGTCCAGGACGCGTACGTCCACGCCGATCCGGGCCAGCGCGTCGGCGAAGGCCGAGACCGGGCCGTTGCCGGCACCGGTCAGGGTCACCGGGGCGCCGTCCACCAGGGCCTCGGCGGTCAGCGCGTCCCGGCCGTCCTCGGTGGTCAGGGTGCGCGAGCCGCTCAGCGCGATCCGGCCCCACGGGTTGTCGGTGGTCGGCAGGTACTCGTCCTCGAAGACCCCCCAGATCTCGGCCGGGCTGACCTCGCCGCCCTCGGCGTCGGTCTTGGCCTGGATGATCCGGGAGAACTCGATCTGCATCCGGCGCGGCAGGTCCAGCTTGTGGTCGTTCTTCAGCACGTACGCCACGCCGCCCTTGCCGGACTGGCTGTTGACCCGGATGACCGCCTCGTAGGTGCGGCCGACGTCCTTCGGGTCGATCGGCAGGTACGGCACGCCCCAGGTGTGCTCCGCCACCGGCACGCCCGCGGCCGCGGCGTCCGCCTCCAGGACGTCGAAGCCCTTCTTGATGGCGTCCTGGTGCGAGCCGGAGAAGGAGGTGTACACCAGGTCGCCGGCGTACGGGTGGCGCGGGTGCACCTCCATCTGGTTGCAGTACTCGGCGGTGCGGCGCACCTCGTCGATGTCGGAGAAGTCGATCTGCGGGTCGATGCCCTGGGAGAACAGGTTCATCCCCAGCGTCACCAGGTCGACGTTGCCGGTCCGCTCGCCCTGCCCGAACAGGCAGCCCTCGATCCGGTCGGCGCCCGCCATGTAGGACAGCTCCGCGGAGGCGACGGCGGTGCCGCGGTCGTTGTGCGGGTGCACCGACAGGCAGACGAACTCGCGGCGGGACAGGTGGCGCGACATCCACTCGAACTGGTCGGCCTGGACGTTCGGGGTGGCCCGCTCGACGGTGGCGGGCAGGTTCAGGATGATCTCGCGGCCCTCGCCCGGCTGCCAGACGTCCATGACGGCCTCGCAGACCTCCAGCGCGAAGTCCAGCTCGGTGTCGACGAAGATCTCCGGCGAGTACTGGTAGCCGAAGGCGGTCTCGTCGCCCAGCAGCTTCTCCGCGTACTCCATCACCAGCCGGGTGCCCTCGGTGGCGATCGCCTTGGTGGCCGCCTTGTCGTTGCGGAACACCACCCGGCGGAACAGCGGCGCGGTCGCGTTGTACAGGTGGACGGTCGCCCGCGGGGCGCCGACCAGCGACTCCACCGTCTTCTCGATCAGCTCCTCGCGGGCCTGCGTCAGCACCGAGATGGTGACGTCCTCCGGGATCGCCCCCTCCTCGATCAGCGAGCGGACGAAGGCGTGGTCGGTGGCGCCGGAGGACGGGAAGCCGACCTCGATCTCCTTGTAGCCCATCTTCACCAGCAGGTCGAACATCATCCGCTTGCGGGCCGGCGACATCGGGTCGATCAGCGCCTGGTTGCCGTCCCGCAGGTCGGTGGACAGCCAGCGCGGCGCCTTGGTGATCACCTGGTCCGGCCAGGTCCGGTCCGGCAGGTCGACGGTGCCGAACGGCAGGTAGCGCCCGTACCGCATGCCCGAGGGCCGCTGGCGCACCGAGGCGGCGGTGATCGGGGTGGGGCGGTCCACGAAGGGACGGCCGGCGGGGACGGGCGCGGCGGAGTTCTGCTCGGTCATGGAGGTGACTCGGCTTCCTGTGATGCGTGCGGGCGGGTCGGGAGGGGTCGACACCGGTCGACACCGACTGGCCGGCCTCGGCTGCGGCTCGCGATCCGCCGTCGGATCGCGTTGCGCGCACAGCTCGTTCCCCGCGGCGAGGGTGCCGGCCCGGTGGACTACAGGCCCTCGACGCGGCAGCTAAGAAGAAGCAGCCCGTTGCGCATGATGGCCCCAGCGTAACCCAGCGCCGCGCGCCCCCGAAGTGATCCGGGCTTCCGTTCCACTCCTTGAGACGCGACCGATCCCGTCAAAGGTGGTGACAATAGGTCATCAAGGCCTCACTCTGGGCCACATGACCGCAGCAGTACCGATCTGCACGATCGTCCCGCCGTACGTCCTGGACCGCCTCGCCGAGGCCGGTCACGAACCCGCCGTCCACTCCCTGGCCCTCGACGCCGCGCACCGCGCGGCCCGGCTCTCCCCGCCCGCGCCCGTCGCCGCCGTCGCGGGCCTCGACCGGGTGGTGTACGACAGCGGCCACGGCCAGCGGCTGCCCGGGCGCACCGTGCGCACCGAGGGACAGGGCGCGTCCTCCGACGGCTCCGTCAACCACGCCTACGACGGCCTCGGCGCCACCTTCGCGCTCTACGCCGACGTCTTCGGGCGGCACTCGATCGACGACCGGAACCTGCGGCTGGACGCCAGCGTCCACTACGGCCGCAACTACGACAACGCCTTCTGGAACGGCCACCAGATGGTGTTCGGCGACGGCGACAACGTGGTGTTCGGCGACTTCACCGCCTGCATCGACGTCATCGGCCACGAACTCACCCACGGCGTCACCCAGTTCACCGCCGGCCTGGACTACCAGGACCAGCCCGGCGCGCTCAACGAGTCGGTCTCCGACGTCTTCGGCTCGCTGGTCAAGCAGTACTCGCTGCACCAGGGCGCCGCCGACGCCGACTGGCTGATCGGCGCCGGGCTGCTCGCCCCCGGCGTCCAGGGCGTGGCGCTGCGCTCCATGAAGGCGCCCGGCACCGCCTACGACGACCCGCAGCTGGGCAAGGACCCGCAGCCCGCGCACATGCGGGACTACGTGAACACCTCCCAGGACAACGGCGGGGTGCACGTCAACTCCGGCATCCCCAACCACGCGTTCTACCTGCTGGCCACCGCGCTCGGCGGTTCGGCCTGGGAGCGCGCGGGGCGGATCTGGTACGACGCGCTGACCGGGCGCACGCTGCCCTCCGACGCCGACTTCACCGCCTTCGCCCGGGCCACCGTGGCCGCCGCCAAGGCCCGTTACCCCGACGACCGCTCGGTCGCGGACACCGTCACGGCCTCCTGGGCGCAGGTCGGGATCAGCCCGGGGTGACGGCAGGCCGGACCACCGGGGCGCACCTGAAGGGTGGTTGAGACCGGGTTGAGGCGGGCTTAAGGTCACGGTCCGGGAAAAGCCCGGCAAACCCCCTCCCTGCGTAGCACCATGGACACCATGCGTATCCAGGTGACCCGGACCGGCGGCTTCGCGGGGATCGTCCGCCAGGCGGAGATCGACACCGCCGACCGCACGGACGCCCCGCACGTGCACGCACTCGCCCGCGAGGCCGTCGCGGGCGGGCTGCGCGCGCCCTCCTACGGGGTGCCGGACGGCTTCCACTACGAGATCACCGTCGACGGCCGGTCGGTGTACTGCGCCGACCCGAAGCTCACCGACTCGCAACGGGAGCTGGTCTCCCTGGTGCTGCGCGAGGGCGCCTAGGAAGCGCGCCCCCGCGCCGGGGGTCAGAGCCAGCCGTCGAGCGCGGCCAGGAAGCCGGCCGGGTCGTCCCGGTGGACGGTGTGGCCCGTGCCGGGGACGGTGCGCACCTCGAAGCCCCGGGCGCGCAGTGCCTCGGCGCTCGCCACGTCGATCAGCACGCTGCGGCCGGCCAGCACCACCAGCGAGGGCACCGCGGGCCGGGCCGGCAGGTCGGTGCGCCCGTCGGCCATGCCCCACGCCGAGTCCTCGTCCCAGACGGCGGCGGCGGCGATCTCGTCGTCCACGTCGGCCGGCTCCCACGTCGGGCTGAGCCCGACGATCTGCTCCCGGGTGAGGTCCCGCAGCTGGACCATCAGCCGCGGGTCCACCCCGACCTGGGCGAACCGCCAGGCCGGGTCGACGTACACCGCGCGGGCCGGCTTCAGCCGCTCCACCGCGCCCGCCAGCGCTATGCCGCCCAGCGAGTGGCCGATCGCCAGCTCCGGACCGGCCGGCAGGGTGTCCAACAGGTCCTCGGCGTACGCCTCCAGCGGGTAGCGCTCCGCCGGGCTCGCCCCGGTGCCGCGCGGGCTGCGCCCGTGCCCGCGCAGGTCGACGGCGATCACGCGGTAGCCCCGTTCGGCCAGCGCCGGGCCGACCAGCCGCCAGGTGCGGTGGTCGGACATGATGCCGTGCACCAGCACGGCCAGCCGGTCCCCGTCGCCCCACTCCCGGGTGTGCAACTCCATCGCGGTGTGCCCCTTCTGACGTCGCGTACGGCCGGGCCACGGCGAGGGCCCGCCCGGACGCACAACGTCCGGACGGGCCCCGATCCTCCCGACCGATCGAACTCCCTCGCGGGGAGCCCGGGTTCAGAATCCCAGCTTGCGCAGCTGCTTGGGGTCGCGCTGCCAGTCCTTGGCGACCTTGACGTGCAGGTCCAGGTAGACCGGCGTGCCCAGCAGCGCCTCGATGTGCTTGCGGGCGGTGGTGCCGACGTGCTTGAGCCGCGAGCCCTTGGCGCCGATCACGATCGCCTTCTGGCTCTGCCGCTCGATGTAGACGTTGGCGTGGATGTCCAGCAGCGGGCGGTCCGCCGGGCGGCCCTCGCGCGGGAGCATCTCCTCGACCACCACGGCCAGCGAGTGCGGCAGTTCGTCGCGCACGCCCTCCAGCGCGGCCTCGCGGATCAGCTCGGCGACCATGATCTGCTCGGGCTCGTCGGTGAGGTCGCCCTCCGGGTAGAGCTGGTCGCCCTCCGGCAGCAGCTTGGTGAGCAGGTCGGCGACCAGCTCCACCTGGCCGGCCCTTCGCCCACCACCACCCTTGTCCGAGGGACTGCGTCCCACTGCCTGATCGCCCACCGCCGAGACCGGGATGATCTCGGCCCACTCGAAGCCCAGCTCGATGCCGAGCTGGTGGATGGCGATCAGCTGCTCGGCGAGGCGCTTGGAGTCGACCAGGTCGGTCTTGGTGACGATGGCGACCTTCGGGGTCTTCTTGATCCCGGCGATCTCCTTGGCGATGAACTTGTCGCCGGGGCCGATCTTCTGGTCGGCGGGGAGGCAGAAACCGATCACGTCGACCTCGGCCCAGGTGGTGCGGACCAGGTCGTTGAGGCGCTCGCCGAGCAGGGTGCGCGGCTTGTGCAGACCGGGGGTGTCGACCAGCACGAGCTGGGCGTCCGGGCGGTGCACGATGCCGCGCACGGTGTGCCGGGTGGTCTGCGGGCGGTCGGAGGTGATCGCGACCTTCGTCCCCACCAGGGCGTTGGTCAGGGTCGACTTGCCCGCGTTGGGCCGGCCGACGAAGCACGCGAACCCGGAGCGGTACGAGGAGGAAGGGGCATTCATGGGCTCCATTCTCCCTGATCACCGGAGCCCCGCCGTCCGGGCCCGCCCCCGGGGGTGTCCGGGGGCGCGCTCAACCCTTCTTTCCGCCCTTCCCGCCCTTGCCGCCGGTGGGGATCAGCGAGAACACCACCAGTACCAGCAGGAAGGCGAGCGAGCCGTACAGCCAGAGGTCCGACCCGGTCTCCTGCCACTTGCCCAGCCCCATCACGAACACCAGCAGCCCGGCGAAGAACGCCACCGCCCCCATGCCCCAGTCCCCTCACCGAGTCCACTCCCCCGGTGAGATTATCCGCCTGAGGCGGGCCGGGACCATGGTCGCTGGTACGGGGCCCGCACGGGCCCCGCCCAGGGCTCGCGCAGGCCCCGTACGGACCTCCCGACGGGCCTCCCGACGGGCCTCAGCGGGCCTCGGCGGACACCCGCAGCGTCCCGTCCGGCCCGGCCAGCAGCACCGGCGTGCCGGCCCCGCCCAGGTCCCGCACGGCCGCCAGGTCGGCCTCGGCCGGCTGCTCCGCCTCGCTCACCACGGCCGCCGCCTCCAGCGACCTGGCGCCGCTGGCCACGGCCATCGCCACCGCCGCCTGGAGGGCGCTCAGCCGCAGCGACTCCAGCGCGACCGTGCCGGCCACGTAGGTGCGCCCGGTCTCGTCACGCACCGCGGCCCCCTCGGCCACGCCGTTGCGGGCGCGGGCCGAGCGGGCCAGGGTGATGATCTTCTTGTCTTCGGGGTCGAGCTCGACGATGTCACTCATGCCGCCGAGCATAGGCACCCGGCGCCGGTCAGTGGCCGACCGGGTGGGTCCGCCCCGGGTTCGGGCGGAGGACCTTCACCACGGTCTTCGCGGCACCGGACGGCAGGCCCTCCTCGTGCCCGATCCGCTCGCGCCAGAACGGGTTGTCGTGCGGCAGGTGACCGCTCACCCGCCCGTACATCCCGAAGGTCGTCAGGACGATCCCGAAGACGAACGCGAACAGCACGTTGGACATCCGGAAGTTCAGGATGTTCGCGTCCGGCCGGCCGAGCACCGTCAGCCCGTAGAAGCCGGACAGCACGAACAGCACGCCCACCACCATGTTGAGGTTCGACGCGAAGTTCCCGCCGATCACCGCCCCGACCACCAGGACCGCGCCCGCCACGATGGACAGGATGCTCAGCGCCCCGTTGGTCGACAGCCCGGCGATCCGGTCCCCGTGGGTGGCCAGGAAGCCGGGGTGGTCGGCCAGCCCCAGGCACCCGAACACGATCAGGAAGATCCCCCCGAGCCCCGCCCCGATCCGCCACACCATGGCGAGCCGGCTGTCGACGGGCTTCAGCGTGTCTTGCAGCTTCATGGCGACCTCCAGAGCTCGGCCATGCTCAAGCTGTGCCTAGGGCGCGCCCTAGCTGTAGGGATGGCTCCCCTGCATGTGCGGCACCTCGTGGATGTAGAGCGAGCCGCACTGCTGGCAGCCGCGCAACCCGGTGCCCCACTCCTCCTCGGGGCGCGTCTCGGCGTCGTCGGACATGGTCCGGCCGCAGAGCGCCGCCGACGGGTCCTCGTCCCGCACCACGTGCCAGGACTTGACTCCGCCCGCCGCCCCCTGCGGGCCGTACTCCGCGCGAAGTTTGTGCGTCATGCCCTCCATGGTCGCTCGGCGACCGCCCACCCGCTACTCGCCCGCCGGCTCCTCGCCGCCCTCGGCCCGGCGGACCGGGGAGGCCACCATGGAACCGATCCGGTTGCGGCGGCCCGCCGAGGACTCGGCGGTCAGCAGGATCCCGGTCAGCCCGCCCTCGACCGGCTCGGGCAGCGGGATCTCGCAGGAGGAACCGGGGATCGGCACCCGGCCCAGGTGCTTGGCCAGCAGGCCGCCGACGGTCTCGACGTCCTCGTCCTCCAGCTCGATGCCGAACAGCTCGCCCAGGTCCTCCACCAGCAGCCGGGCGGTGATCCGGTACGAGCCGTCGCCGAGGTCCTCCACCGGGGCGATCTCCCGGTCGTACTCGTCGGTGATCTCGCCGACGATCTCCTCCAGGATGTCCTCGATGGTCACCAGGCCGGCCGTGCCGCCGTACTCGTCGATCACGATCGCCACGTGCGAGCGCCGCTGCTGCATCTCGCGCAGCAGGTCGCCGGCCGCCTTGGAGTCCGGGACGAAGACGGCCGGGCGCATCACCGCGCCGACCTCCTCGGACTCCGCCTCCCGGTTGATGTGGGTGCGCCGCACGAGGTCCTTGAGGTAGACGATGCCGACCACGTCGTCCTCGTTGTCGCCGACCACCGGGATGCGCGAGAAGCCCGAGCGCAGCGCCAGGGTGAGCGCCTGCCGGACGGTCTTGTGCCGCTCGATCATCACCAGGTCGGTGCGCGGCACCATCACCTCGCGCACGATGGTGTCGCCCAGCTCGAAGACCGAGTGCACCATCCGGCGCTCCTCGTCCTCGATCAGGTCGTCCTTCTCGGCGAGGTCCACCAGCGCCCGCAGCTCGGCCTCGGAGGCGAACGGGCCCTCCCGGTAGCCCTTGCCCGGGGTCAGCGCGTTGCCCAGCAGGATCAGCAGCCGCGGGATCGGGCCCAGCACCGCGGCCAGCGGCAGCAGCACGAAGGAGGCCGCCGTCGCGGTGGTGAGCGGGTGCTGGCGCCCGATCGTGCGCGGCGAGACCCCCACCGCGACGAACGACACCAGCACCATCACGCCGAACGCCAGCAGCACGGCCTGCCAGGTGGGCGTCAGGTTGCGCACGCACACCACGGTGACCAGGACGGCCGCCGCCATCTCGCTGGCCACCCGGATCAGGGTCGCCAGGTTGAGGTAGCGGATCGGGTCGGAGGCGACGGTCAGCAGCCGCGCGGAACCGCGCCGGCCGCTGCGCACCGCCTCCTCCGCCCGGAACCGGGAGACCCGGGAGATGCCCGCCTCGGCGCACGCGGCCAGCCAGCCGAGCACGACGAGCAGCACGGCACCGAGGATGAAGCTCGTACTCTCACCACTCACAGGGGTTCGGGCTCCGCGCTCAGTGGGTGGTGGGCGCCGGGGAGATGCCACCGAGGCCCCGGCCCGCCCGCCAGTCGTCCAGGATGCGCTTCTGGAGGGCGAACATCTCCTCCTCTTCCTCCGGCTCCTCGTGGTCGTAGCCGAGGACGTGCAGCACGCCGTGCACGGTGAGCAGCTGCAGCTCCTCGTCCATCGAGTGCTTGGAGGGGGCCGCCAGGCCCTGCTGCTGGGCGACCTCGGGGCAGAGCACGATGTCGCCGAGCAGGCCCTGCGGCAGCTCCTCGCCCTCCTTGCCGGGACGCAGCTCGTCCATCGGGAAGGACATCACGTCGGTGGGCCCCGGGAGGTCCATCCACTGGATGTGCAGCTCCTCCATCGCCGCACTGTCCACCAGGATCACGGACAGTTCTGACTGCGGGTGGATCCGCATCTTGTCCAGTGCGAAGCGGGCGACGTCGAGGATGGCTTCCTCGTCGGCGTCCCAACCGGACTCGTTGGCGATGTCGATCGACATGACGGGCTGTGTGCTCAGCTTTCGGTGCGATGGGACTGTCGGGGTGCGCGGGGCGCGGTGGTCTTGCCGGGGCGCCGCTGGGCGGGCTTGCGGGCCGCCGGGGAGGCGTCCTCGGCCTCCTGGCGGGCGTCCCAGCGCTCGTAGGCGTCCACGATCCGGCCGACCAGCTTGTGGCGGACCACGTCGGTGCTGGTGAGGACGGAGAAGTGGATGTCGGGCACGTCGGCCAGGATCTCCTGGACGACCTTGAGACCGCTGCGGGTGCCGCCCGGGAGGTCGATCTGGCTGGTGTCGCCGGTGACCACCACCCGGGAGTTGAACCCGAGGCGGGTGAGGAACATCTTCATCTGCTCGGGCGAGGTGTTCTGGGCCTCGTCCAGGATGATGAAGGCGTCGTTGAGGGTACGGCCGCGCATGTACGCGAGCGGGGCGACCTCGATGGTGCCGGCCGCCATCAGGCGCGGGATGGAGTCCGGGTCCATCATGTCGTGCAGCGCGTCGTACAGCGGGCGCAGGTACGGGTCGATCTTCTCGTAGAGGGTGCCGGGCAGGAATCCCAGCCGCTCCCCCGCCTCGACCGCCGGGCGGGTCAGGATGATCCGGTTGACCTCCTTGGCCTGGAGGGCCTGGACGGCCTTGGCCATCGCCAGGTAGGTCTTGCCGGTGCCGGCCGGGCCGAGGCCGAAGACGATCGTGTGCTTGTCGATCGCCTCGACGTAGCGCTGCTGGTTGAGGGTCTTCGGGCGGATCGTGCGGCCCCGGTTGGACAGGATGTTCGCGGTGAACACCTGGGAGGGCGCCGGGCTGTCCGGGTCCTGCTCCTGGCCGCGGATCATGGCGATGGAGCGCTCCACGGAGTCCTCCGTCAGGGGCTGGCCGGTGCGCAGCACCAGCATCATCTCGGTGAACAGCCGCTGGACGAGGGCGACCTCGGCCCGGGCGCCGGTGGCGGTCACCTCGTTGCCGCGGACGTGGATGTCGGCGGCGGGGAAGCCCTCCTCGATCACGCGCAGCAGCGAGTCCGCGGTGCCGAGCAGGGTGACCATCGGGTGCTTCTCGGGGATGACGATCCGGGCACTGACGCGGCCGTCGTCGGCCGGCTCGGGGCGCGACTGTCCGTTGGTACGGGTCTGCGATGTGTCACTCATAGGTCGGCGCTGGGGCCTGCCTCATCCCATCCGTGGTGTCGGGTGCCGCTCGGTGTCTCCGGGGCACCAGGGTACGCCGCGAGCGTGATCGCCGTGGCGGGCGGCGGGGCCGCACCCGACGATGCTCCGGCAGATCGAAGGGCGGCGCGAGCCCTTTTTCACGGCTTCCGCCGGGCCCGTCACGACGGGCGGCGGGCCGGGACGGGCACCCGGTCGAGGTCCGCGGCCAGCACCAGCTCCCCGTCGAAGTGCTTGCGGGCGTCGGCCAGGTGCTGGCCGAGGTCCGGGTAGCGCTGCGAGAAGTGGGTCAGCACCAGGGTGCGCGCCCCGGCCTCGGCGGCGACCTTGGCGGCCTGCCCGGCGGTGAGGTGGCCGTGCTCCTCGGCGAGCCGGGCGTCGGCGTCGGTGAAGGTCGCCTCGACGACCAGCAGGTCGGTCCCCTCGGCGAGGGCGTGCACGCCCTCGCACAGCCGGGTGTCCATCACGAAGGCGAACTTCTGGCCCGGCCGCGGCTCGCTGACCTCGCCCAGGGTGACGGTACGGCCGTCCACCTCGATCGCGCCCTCGTGCTGGAGCCGGCCGACCGCCGGGCCGCGCACGCCGAGGGCGGCCAGCCGCTCCGGCACCAGCCGGCGGCCGTCCGGCTCGGACAACCGGTAGCCGAAGGACTCCACCGGGTGGTCCAGCCGGACGGCGTCCAGCGCGAAGCGGGCGCCGGGCGCCGGCAGCGGCCCGGGCTCGTCGATCGGCCGGGGCCGCAGCACAGCCGTCTCGTGGTAGGCGGTGGAGTGCCGCAGCCGCTCGAAGTAGACCTCGCCGGAGGCCGGGAAGTAGACGTCCACCGGGTGCGGGACCCGGTCGAGGTTGATCCGCTGGATCACCCCCGCGAGGCCCAGGCAGTGGTCCCCGTGGAAGTGGGTGACGGCGATGCGGGTGATCTGGGTGGCCGTGACCCCGGCGTGCAGCATCTGGCGCTGGGTGCCCTCGCCGGGGTCGAACAGCAGGCCCTCGCCGTCCCAGCGCAGCAGGTAGCCGTTGTGGTTGCGGTGCCGGGTGGGCACCTGGCTGGCGGTGCCGAGGACGACGAGTTCGCGCTGGGACACGTGCGGTCAGACCATGCGCTCGGTCATCGGCATCCCGCCGAGGACGTGGACGTGCGCGTGGAAGACGGTCTGCCCGGCGCCCGCACCGGTGTTGAAGATCAGCCGGTAGTCCTCGATGCCCTCGTCCGCGGCCACCGCGCCCGCCTCGGCGAGCAGTTCGGCGGCGACCTCGGGCTCGGCGGCGGCCAGCGCGGCCGCGTTCGGGTGGTGCACGTGCGGGATCACCAGCACGTGCACGGGCGCCTTGGGGGCGATGTCGCGGAAGGCGAGGGTGCGCTCGGTCTTGCGCACCACGGTCGCCGGGATCTCGCCCGCCACGATCTTGCAGAACACGCAGTCGGGCTGCGGCTCGCCGGCCATGGTTCCCTCCTCGGGATCGGTACGTCGGGATCGGTACGTCGGGTGGTGGGGCCGTACGGGCGCAGCCTAGCCGAGCGGGGCGACGGCCTGCCGGTACTCCTGGAGGTGCTTCCAGCGCACCGCGCGCATGCCGACGACGTCGCCGTCGTCCGTGTCGAAGTCCTCGGTGAGGAAGGCGACCGCGAGGATGACGAAGCCGATCAGCCAACGCCTGGTGAGCCGCCAGGTGTTCGGCCGCGTCACGCCCTTGCGGCGCACCACCCGCATCGCCATGACCCCCTTGCCCACGCTGAAGCCGGTCAGCCGGGCGAGCACCACCTGGTTGAGGAAGGACGCGGCGAGGCCGACCGCCAGCAGCGCCACGAAGTACGGCACCATCGGCCCGCCGCCCTGCGCGGCGTGGCCGGCCGCGTGCGAGGCCCTCGGGCGGCTCGCGGCGTTGGCGGCGACGAAGCCGAGGCCGACCGCGAACAGCCAGTCCAGCACGATCGCCAGGAACCGCCGTCCGCCGCCCGCCTCCTTGGGGCAGGGCGGCAGTGCCCGCCGCGGCTGCCCGGGCCCCGGGTGGGGGCCCGGGTGGGGCTGGGGCGGGTACGGCTGCGGGTACGGCTGCTGCTGCGCCGGGTACCCCTGCGGCGCGTGCCCCTGGGCCGGGTACGGCTGCTGGTGCTGCGGCTGCGGGTACGGCTGTGACTGCGGGTACGGCTGCGGCGGGTACGGCTGCTGGTGCTGCGGCTGCGGCTGCGGCTGCGGCTGCGCGTATGGATTCCGGTCGTACTGCGGCGGCGGGTAGCCCTGCGCCATGTGGTGTTCCCCCGTGAACTGTGGATCAAGAAGCAGCCCCGCATCCTACCCACGCCCCCGCGCGCCGGAGCGGGAAGTCGGCCCGTCCGGCCTCCCGCTCCGCGGACCGTGCCCCGCTACGCCCAGGGCAGCGGCGGCGCCGTGCGGGCCGGGGTCCCGGCGAGCCCCGCCAGCGCGATGCGGACGCCCTCGGCCAGCTGGGGGTCCTCGCCGGCCGCCCAGTGGTGCGGGGCGAACGGCACCTCCACGTCCGGGTCGACGCCGTGGTTCTCCAGGCCCCAGCCGTAGTTCTCCATCCAGAGCGCGTACTTGGGCTGGGTGACCAGGGTGCCGTCGACCAGCCGGTAGCGGCTGTCGATGCCGATCACCCCGCCCCAGGTGCGGGTGCCGACCACCGGGCCGATCCCGAGCGCCTGCACGGCGGCGCCGATCACGTCGCCGTCCGAGCCGGTGAACTCGTCGGCGAGCGCGACCACCGGCCCGCGCGGGGCGTCCGCCGGGTAGGGCACCGGGTGGTCGGTGTCCCGGATGACGTCCCAGCCGACGATCCGGCGGGCCAGCTTCTCGATCACCAGCTGCGAGGTGTGCCCGCCCCGGTTCCCCCGGACGTCGACGACCAGGCCCTCCCGGGCCATCTCGCCGCGCAGGTCGCGGTGCAGCTGGGCCCAGCCGGCCGTCTGCATGTCGGGGATGTGCAGGTAGCCCAGCCGCCCGCCGGACAGCTCGCGCACCGCGGCCCGCCGCCCGGCCACCCAGTCGTGGTAGCGCAGCGCCTCCTCGTCGGCCAGCGGGACGACCACCGGGTGGCGCCGTTCGGTGCCGTCCTTCCCGGTCACGGTCAGCTCGACCGGCTGGCCCGCCGTGCCGGCCAGCAGCGGGGCCGGACCGGAGACCGGATCCACCGGGCGGCCGTTGACGGCGAGCACCGCGTCGCCCGGGCGGATCGCCGCGCCGGGCGCGGCCAGCGGCGAGCGGGCCCTGGGGTCGGAGGACTCCCCGGGCAGGATCCGGGCGATCCGCCACCGATCGCCGTCCCGGACCAGGTCGGCGCCGAGCAGGCCCTGGCGCCGGGCCGGCTCGGTGTACCGGCCGTACGGCATCACGTAGGCGTGCGAGGTGCCGAGTTCGCCGTGCACCTCCCAGAGCAGGTCGACCAGTTCGTCGTGCGAGCCGACCCGCTCGACCAGCGGCCGGTAGCGGTCCAGCACCCCGGTCCAGTCCACGCCGGAGAGGTCGGGGCGCCAGAAGTTGTCCCGCATCAGCCGGCCGTTCTCGGCGTACATCTGCCGCCACTCGGCGGCCGGGTCGACGGTCACCCGCAGCCGGGCGAG
>NZ_JBSFWR010000106.1:0-29833 GCF_053594915.1 Kitasatospora sp. NPDC002543
GACCTTCGCGCCGGCCAGGGTGCCGCCGCCGAAGTCGGGCAGCGGGCCCGCGGGGCCCCGCTCGGCGGGGCGCGGCGCGTCCGGGACGGTGCGTCACATGTTGATCATGTGACCGGCGAGGCCGTGGATGGCCTCCTTGACCGCCTCGCCCAGGGTCGGGTGGGCGTGCACGTTGCGGGCGACCTCGTGGACGGTCAGGTCCCACTGCTGGGCCAACGTCAGCTCCGGCAGCAGCTCGGTGACCTCGGGGCCGATCAGGTGGGCGCCGAGCAGCTCACCGTGCCGGTTGTCGCTGATCACCTTGACGAAGCCGATCGGGTGGCCCAGGCCGTGCGCCTTGCCGTTGGCGGTGAACGGGAACTTGGCCACCTTCACGTCGTGGCCGAGCTCGCGGGCCTGGGCCTCGGTGTAGCCGAAGGAGGCGATCTGCGGCTGGCAGTAGGTGGCGCGCGGGATCATGGCGAAGTCGACCTCCATGGTCTCCGCCCCGCCGATGGTCTCGGCGGCGATCACGGCCATCGCCTCGGCGGCGTGCGCCAGCATCAGCTTGGCGGTCACGTCGCCGATCGCGAAGATGTGCTCGACGCTGGTGCGGCCGCGGCCGTCCACCGCGATGGCGTTGCGGTCGGTGAGCTTGACCCCGGTGTTCTCCAGGCCGTAGCCGTTGACCCGCGGCGCGAAGCCGATCGCCTGGAGCACCTTGTCGGCCTCCAGCACCTGCTGCTGCCCGTCCTTGGTGACGGTGACCCGGACCTTGGCGTTCGGGTCGCTGTCGTCGATCGACTCGACCCGGGTGGAGGTCAGCACCTCGATGCCCAGCTTGCGGTACTGCTTGGCGAGTTCGGTGGAGACCTCGACGTCCTCCAGCGGCACCACGCGGTCCAGGAACTCGACGATGGTGACCTTCACGCCGTAGTTGTGCAGCACGTAGGCGAACTCGACGCCGATCGCGCCGGCGCCCGCGATGATGATGCTCTCCGGCAGCTGCTCGGTGAGGATCTGCTCCTCGTAGGTGACCACGCGGTCGCTCAGGCTGGTGCCGGGCAGCAGTCGGGTGGTGGCGCCGGCCGCGATGACGCAGTGGTCGAAGGTGACGACGTCGAAGCCGCCGCCGCTGAGCGCGACCTGGAGGGTGTGGTCGTCGACGAAGGTGCCCCAGCCGTCGTACTCGGTGATGCCGTTCTTCTTCATCAGGTAGTGGACGCCCTTGACCCGGCCGTCGGCCACCGAGCGGCTGCGCCGGAAGGCCTCGCCGAAGTCGAAGGTCACCTGGCCCTCGACCTTGATGCCGAAGGTCTTGGCCTCCTTGGTGAAGATGTGGGCGAGCTCGGCGTTGCGCAGCAGGGCCTTGGAGGGGATGCAGCCGACGTTGAGGCAGACGCCGCCCCAGTACTTGGCCTCGATGACCGCGACCTTCAGGCCCAGCTGGGCCGAGCGGACGGCGGCGGTGTAGCCGCCGGGGCCCGCGCCGAGGACGACGACGTCGTAGTGCGTGCTCATGTTGCTGACTCCTCCGAGGATGTCACCGTGTCGTGATCTCGGTCCCATGGTGTCAGGACCGGGCTCGGCGCACCCATCGGGTCCCGGCGGATGCGCTCCGCGCGGCACCGTACCGGCCCACGACCGGATTGTCAGCGGCCTCCGCCACGGTGACGGCACCCGGCGCCACCAGGGGCGATGGCGGGGGAGGTCGCGGACGGAGCAGTGCCGGACGGGGCGGGGCCGCGCGGCGTACGACGGTGCCGGGCCGTGGGGTGGGCCCGCCGGCCGGGAGCAGCGGCGGGCCCACCCGGGCGTCAGGCCGTCACCGGGTGGGAGCGGTCACCGCCGGTGCCGTTCGGGCCGCTGGTCCCGCTCGGGCCTCCGGCGGCCTTCGCGGCCGGACGCTGGGCCGGGACGGGCTTGTGGAGCGAGGAGAGGTCCCAGGCATAGGTGCCGACGGCGTTCGCGATCACGTCGATGTTGACGTCGAAGGCGCCCATGTCGATGTTGCCCAGGTTGTCGCAGGCCTTGTGGTAGCACGCGTCGTAGGCGACACCGGCCGTTCCGCCGTAACGAGCCGCCTGCTCGGGGGACTTGACCTTCTCGGCGCCGGTGTCGGTGCCGCCGGCCGGAATGCCCGCGTCGATGAACGGACCGTAGTCGGAGCGGCCGTCGAAGGCCGTCGGGTCGTGCGGCAGGCCCCGGCCGTCCAGGTAGCCGTTGATGTCCCGCTCCAGCTGTGCCGAGCCCTCGGGGCCCGCGTCGCCGCCGGCACTGCCGGAGCCGTTGTAGACGAACTGCGCGTAGTTGGGGGAAGCGATCATGTCGAAGTTGAGGTAGAGGCCGATCTTCTTCTTCTCCGCGTCGGAGAGGGAGTTCACGTACGCCTCGGCGCCCTTGAGTCCGAACTCCTCGGCCGACCACCAGGCGAACCGCACCTTGTTCTTCACCGGGTGGACGCCGAGGTTCCTGGCGACCTCCAGGACTCCGGCCGTGCCGGAGCCGTTGTCGTTGATGCCCGGCCCCTCGGGGACGGAGTCGAGGTGCGCACCGACCATCACGGTGTTGTTCGGGTCCCCGCCACGGGTCTCGGCGATGACGTTCCAGGTCTTGCGCTGCTCCATGAAGGTGCGGATGTCCAGGGTCACCCGGACGGGCCCGGCGGCGGCCTCGGCGGCCAGGGCCTCGCCCGCGGCCGCGGTGATCCCCCCGGTCGGGATCCTTCCGGCCGTCGGCTCGGTGAGCGTCCCGTTGAGGGTGCCCTCGGTGTTGTTGTAGACGATCGCCCCGACCGCGCCCGCGGCGGCCGCCGCGGCCTGCTTCTCGGCGAAGGAGCACCCGCCGCGCCGGATCAGGGCGATCCTGCCGGTGAAGGCGCCCGCCGGGTAGTCGGCGGGGGTGCAGCCGGTGGTGGCGGTCACCGGCGCGACCGCCAGGTCCGCGGTCAGGCCCGCCTCCGGGCCGCTCACCGAGTACGTCATGGCGATCACCGGGACCGACTCGGCCTTCGGGGAGACCACGTCGAGGTGCTCGGAGCGGGCCTCGAAGAAGGTGTACACGAAGTCCTGCCGGGACACCTTCAGCCCGGCCCGTCGCGCCTGGTCGTAGACGTACTGCGCGGACTGGTCGTGTCCCTTCGAACCGGCCGCCCTGGTGCCGCCGTTGCGGTCCGCGATCAGCTGGAGCGCGGCCAGCGTGGCCCGGGCGTCCCGGGCGTCGCTCGCCCCGACCAGCCGGGCGGCGAGCTTGGCCCCCTTGCGCGCCGGGTCCGGGTCGGCCGAGGCGCTGCCGGCGCCGGCCAGCAGCAGCGGGGCGACCAGGGCCGCGACGGTCAGGGCGGCGCCCGCGCCACGCCGGGTGACGGCGGTTCGCGGGCGTCCTGGGGAGGTGGCGCGGTCGCGGGGGGTGGAACGGTCGAGCGGGGCGATGGGGCGGCGGGTGCGCGGCATCGAGGCGATTCCTTCCGACGGGCCGTGAGGGTCATGATTTGACAGGACCGGAATCCCGTTGCCAAGCCTTTACGCACACCTTGCGGGATGCGGATCGCCGCGCGCGCGACGATATTGGAGTTGTGGGGGCGTCTCATCCAGGAGTGTGACCAGATGTCCATGATGGATAAGCTCAAGAACCTGCTGAAGGGCCACGAGGACCAGGCCGACAAGGCCGTCGACAAGGCGGGCGACGCCGTCGACCAGCGCACCCAGGGCAAGTACAGCGGGCAGGTCGACGCCGCCCAGGAGCAGCTGAAGAACCGGTTCCGCGACCAGCCGCCCCAGTAGGAGCGGCTGCGCTCCACAGCTCGGCTCCGTGGCTCGGCTCCGTGGCTCGGCACCGGCGCCGCCCCGTCGGCCCGCACCCCGGTCCGATCGTCCGTCCGGACGATCGGACCGGGGTTCAGCCTTGCCGGTGTGCAGGGTCCGCGGTCGCGGTCGGGCCGGTGTCGCCGTCGTCGTGGCTGCGGCCGTTCGCGTGGTCGCCCCCGCCCGGGCCTTGGAGCCCGGCCGCGTCCCGGGACTCGGCTGCGTCCCGGTCGGCGGCCGCGCCACAGTTCTCGCAGGACCCCGGGCCGGGCCGCTCGCGCAGTCGCCCGCACTCCGGGCACACCCGGTCCAGCCAACAGGCCGACTCGCCGCCTTCGTCCATGTGGTCGATTCTGCCCGGGGCGGGCCCGTCCGCGCGATCCTCGCGGGCACGGACGCCGGCGGGCGGTCGTGCCCGCGCCGTCAGACCCCGGTGACGCCGTCGATGTTCTCCCGGATCAGGTCGGCGTGGCCGTTGTGGCGGGCGTACTCCTCGATCAGGTGGATCAGGATCCAGCGCAGCGAGACGGTGTCCGCGCCGAGCACCGACGCGGCGTGCGCGGGGAGCGGGCCGACCGCCTCCAGCGGCTCGTCCGCGATGAGCTCACGGCCCCGGTCGATCTCCGCCCTCCAGGCCGCCAGCGCCTCGGCCATCCCGCGCTCCGGATCCAGCCCGAAGCCGTCGGCGTTGTCCGCGCCGTGGACACGCGGCGCCTCACGGCCGGCGAACACCCTCTGGTGCCAGTTGCGTTCGACCTCGGTGAGGTGCTGCACCAGGCCCAGGAGGGTCATCGTGGACGGCGGAACGGCCGCCAGCCGCACCTGCCGGTCGTCGAGGCCGTCGACCTTCCGGACGAGTGTGGCCCGCTGGAAGTCCAACCAGGCCTCCAGCATGGCGCGTTCAGCGGCGTGCGGGGGCGGGATCGGCCGCCCGTCCGGAGAGAATGCCATGGTTCCCACTCTGGCACACGTCCCCGCCCGTCGTGCGTGAACGCCGGGGCCGCGCGAAGGCGGCGAGCAGCGCGAGCTGCACGGCCGCACCCACCGCCGGACCGAGCCACACCCCCGACACTCCCAGCGGCCCCGACAGCGTTGCCGAGGCGGCGAGTTGGGCCCCGAGGCCGAGCAGCACGGAGACCACCGAGCGGGAGCCGGCGCCCGCCGCCTGGTGCACGCCGCCGAGGGCCACCACCAGTGCGTACGGCACCAGGTGGAGCGCCGAGGCGCGCAGGAAGCCGGCGGACTGGGCGGCCACCGCCCGGTCCTCGGTGAGGAGTGCGCTCAGCGGTCCGGCGAGCGTCACGGACAGGGTCGCCGCCACCGAGCCGAGCAGCGCGGCGAGGCGCCCGGTGGCACGGTGCAGGGCCCTCAGTGCGGCGCCCTCCCCCGCGCCGGCCAGGCGGGCGGCCTCGATGGCGGCGGCCTGGCGCAGGGCGTAGAAGGCCATGGTGACGACGAGCAGTACGCGGTAGCCGAGGCCGTATCCGGCCACGGCCGGGACGCCGAAGCCCGCGACCAGGCCGAGTTGGGCGGTTCCGACGGCCATCCGGGCCGTGAAGTCCAGGCCGAACGGTGCGCCCGCGCGCAGGATCCGTACCGCCGCCGCGCCGACGCCCCCGGTTCCGTCGGCGTCGCGCGGCTGCGGTCCGGACTGCGCGTCTGGCTGCGGTCCCGGCTGGGAGCCCGGCTGGGGGCCCGGCTGCGGTCCCGTCGGCGGCCCCGACTCCGGTCCCGCGAGCGGCCCGGCCGGTCGGCGCGGCCCGCGCCGCAGTCGCAGGGTGACGCCGAGGGCGATCGACCGGGAGAGGGCCAGTGCGAGCGCCGCACCCGGCACGCCGAGGGCGGGCAGCGGACCGGCACCGAGGATGAGCAGCGGATCGAGGAGCAGGAGCAGCGCGTTGGAGAGCAGGGCGATCCGCATCGGGGTGCGGGTGTCGCCCGCGCCCTTGAACAGTTCGTCGGCGACGCGTTGGCCGAAGAAGAGCGCGAAGGCCGGGAACGCGACGGTGAAGTACTCGGCGGCGTGCGCGGCGGCCTCGCCGTCCAGGAAGGCGCCGGCCAGCCGGTCGCGCAGCAGGAAGCCGGGGACGGCGAGCACGATACTGCCCGCGACGCACAGCCGCACGGCCGCGCGGGCGATACGGGCGGCCTCGGCCCGGTCGCCGGCGCCGAGGGCACGGGAGATCCCGACGCTGGTCCCGGAGGCGACCACCAGCACCAGCCCGAGCAGCAGGTTCTCGACGGTGCCCGCCAGGGTGACGGCGGCGACGGCGGCGCCGCCGAGACCGGCCACCCAGAGGGCGCCGATCACCGAGGCGATCACCCCGGAGAGCAGTTCCGCGTAGACGGGCACCGCCAGTGACACGAGCCGGCCCGACCGTCCACGCACCTGTCCGCGCATGTCTCCTCTTCTCGCCTCGATTCGAGTTACCGCGAATAGAGATACATCGTTTCGAGGCACATCGACAAGAGGTAACATGGCCGCTCCACAGGGCGCACTCCGACCGAAGGGCTCCAGCCGTGTTGACGCTCGCGATCCTCGGCTTCCTGTACGACCAGCCGCTGCACGGCTACGAGCTCAAGGCCCGGATCACCGGGCTGACCGGCCACGTCCGACCGGTCAGCGACGGCGCGCTCTACCCCGCCATCGCCCGACTGGAGAAGGCCGGGCTGCTCCACCGCCGCACGGAACCCGGCAGCGGCGCCGCACCGCGGCAGACGCTGGAGCTGACGGCCGAGGGCCGGGCCGAACTGCTGCGCCGGCTGGCCGACCCGGAACAGGCCGAGATCACCGACCAGATCCGCTTCTTCACCGTCACCACCTTCCTGCACCACCTCGCCGACCCGTCACGGCAGGCCGCCGTCCTCCGCCGCCGGCTGGACTTCCTGGACGCGCCGAGCAGCTTCTTCTACGACGGAGCGGGGCGGCCGGTGACCGCCGAGAGCGAACCGAACCCGTTCCGGCGTGGGATGCTGCTCGTCGCCCGGGCCTCGACGGCGGCCGAGCGGGCCTGGCTGACCGGAACCATCGCGGAGCTCGAACGCCCGGGCGGCGCGGGCCCCTCGGGAACCCCCGGCGCGGAGGCGGAACCGCCGCCCTCGGAACGCTAGACCGACCAGGCGGATCGAGGGCGGAAACGAAGGCGCACACCCCTGCCGAACGGCAGAGCGAAGAAGCGGATTCATGCCGTTCCGCACCTGGTTCCCCAAGGGACCGACGTCGCTATGATGATCCGCCTCACGTCCTCGGCAGTCCCCCTCCGACGTGATCCGCCACCGCGCCCCGCCGTCCCCCTGGAGGCCGCCGTGCCCACTTCCGAGACCGCAGCCCCAACCGCGCCGCTGAAGCGGGACGACATTCCCGGCTGGTTCTTCAGTCTCGACCGGGCCGCCTTCAGCCAACTGCTGTCCGCCCAGACCGCGGCCGGCGTCACCGGCGACATCCTGGAGCTCGGCAGCTACCTCGGGCGCAGCGCCGTCCTGCTCGGCGACCACCTGCGGGAGGGCGAGCGACTGACGGTCTGCGACCTGTTCGACTCCGAGGCGGGCGACGCCGACAACGCCGCCGAGATGAACATGTCCTACCGCAGGACCCTCACCCGCAGCGCCTTCGAGGCCAACTACCTCGCCTTCCACGGCGAGCTGCCCGAGATAGTGCAGGCCCCCACCTCGGTGCTGGCCGACGGCCGCATCCGCCCGGGGAGCTGCCGCTTCGTCCACGTCGACGCCTCCCACCTCTACGAACACGTCGCCGGGGACATCGCCGTGGCCCGCACCGCGCTCGCCGAGGACGGCCTGGTCGCCCTGGACGACTACCGCTCGGAACACACTCCGGGCGTCTCCGCCGCGGTCTGGGAGGCGGTCTTCACCAAAGGGCTGCGGCCCGTCCTGCTCACCCCGATGAAGTTCTACGGCACCTGGGGCGACGCGGCGGCGGCCCAGGCGGTCCTGCGGGAGCGCGACTGGTCGGCCGAGGGGTACACCGTCGACGAGGACACCATCGCCGGCGCCCGGGTGATGCGCCTCAACTACCAGGTGAAGGCCCCGGTCCGCTCCACCTCGCGCCGGCTGGCCCTGGAGCTGCTGCCCCCGGTCGCCACCAAGGCCACCCGCCGGATGCTGCGGACGCTGCGCGAACGCCGCGCCGCCCCGCCGGTCCCCAACGTCTGACGCCGCCACCGGCGCCCCCGCCCGCTCCCGTACCCGGTCCCGCGCCCGGACCGCGCCTGATCCCGCGTCCGGCCCGCGCCCGGACCTTCGCCGGGGCCCGTCCCTCACCGGACGGGCCCCGGCGTCGTGTTCGCCCGTTCCCGTCCGTTCGTCCGTTCGTCCGTCCGCCCGTCCGCGCGTCCACGCCCGTTCGCCCGTCCGCGCCCGTTCGCGCCAGCCCCGGGCGGCATGTCCCGCAGCGGCCTTATTTATCGGATCACCCGCTTTTCCGCATTTCCTATTGTCTTCGCCGCTTCACTCTAACGAGGGAATCTCGCTTAAAGATTTGCCCACAGAACGTTAAAGGGCGCATAGTGATGACACCTCAGTTCGGTCTGGTGAACACCAAGTTCAGGCAAAGTCATCCCCAGCGAGGAGAAGACCTTGTTCCACGGAAACACGGCATTGAACAACCCCGGGCGGCGGCTGCGCGCGGAGATCGCGAGCCCGGGAACGACGCCGCTGATCGGCGTCTACGACATGTACTCGGCGTCCATCGCGGCCGAGCACTACGACGGCATGTTCGTCTCCGGCTTCGGCTTCGCCGCCTCCTACTACGGGCTGCCCGACATCGGCTTCATCGCCTGGCCCGACATGGTGAACTTCGTCGAACGACTGCGCGGGGCCTTCCCCCGGCACCACCTGCTCGTCGACATCGACGACGGCTACGTCGATCCGGAGGTGGCCTGCCACGTCGTGCGCCGGCTCGAACGGATCGGTGCGTCCGGGGTGATCCTCGAGGACCAGAAGCGGCCGCGCCGCTGCGGGCACGCCGAGGGCAAGCTGGTGCTGCCGCTGGAGGAGTACCTGGAGAAGCTGGAGCTCGTCCTCGCCAACCGGACGGACTTGGTGGTGGTCGCCCGCACCGACGCCACCGAGGAGGACGACATCCTGCGCCGGGCCCGGGCGCTCGCCGCCACGGACGCCGACGTGGTGCTGGTCGACGGCGTGCGCAGCGAGGACTGGATCCGCCGGATCCGCCGGGTGGTCGGTGACGACAAGCCGCTGCTGTTCAACCAGATCGCGGGGGGCAAGTCGCCCCGGTTGTCGCTCTCGGAGCTGTCGGAGCTGGGGGTGGACGTGGCCATCTACAGCACGCCCTGCCTGTTCGCCGCGCACCGGGCGGTGGACGAGGCGCTGATCGGGCTGAAGAACGCCGACGGACGGCTGCCGGCCCCGGCCGTGGGGCGTGAACAGGTCGGGGTGCGGGAGTCCACCGAGCTGCTGGAGCGGAACATCGCGCGTTCCAGCGGGCTGATGGCGGTGACGGCGTGAACCCCGGGCTGAACGGCCCCGCCCCTCCCCCGGCGGCCACCGTTCTGCGGGCCACCGCGCTGGGGCTCGCCGGCGCGTGCGCCCTGATCGTCGGGGCCGCGACGCCCGCGGCGGCCGGGGGCTCCCTGATCACCGTCGTGGACAACTCCCACGCCGACTCCTGGCTGGAGGTCGACCGCACGGCGAACCTCCAGAACGGCAGCGGCTCGGCTGGCAGCGATCACGACGGCGCCGGCTCGCTGGTCGGTGGGCTGCTCGGGCCGGGTTCCTCCTCCGGGCCCTCCCTTCGCCCGGCGACGGGAGGCGGCCCGTGACGGACCGCCTGGCGCGCCCGGAGCAGCCACCAGGGCTCCGGGCGCTCGGGGGAGGCGCACGCGGGGGCCGGGCGCGGACGTGGCGCGGTTCCGGCTCGCACGCCCGCAGACGGCTGCCCCGCTGGCTGGACCCGTACATGGCGGCGCTGGCCGGGACGGTCGGGCTGGCCGCGCTGTTCCCGGCCTCAGGTGCCTCGGCGCGCGTCGCCGGGGCGGCCTGCGACCTCGCGGTGGCGCTGCTGTTCTTCCTCTACGGCGCCCGGCTGTCCACCCGCGAGACGCTGGCCGGGCTGCGCCACCTGCGGCTGCACGGGCTGGTGCTGGCAGCCACCTTCGTCCTCTTCCCGCTGCTCGGCGTGGCCACCGCACTGCTCACCCCGGTCCCGCTGACCGGGCCGTTGCAGACCGGGGTGCTGTTCCTCTGTCTGGTGCCCTCGACGGTGCAGTCCTCGGTGGCGCTCGCCGGCGCCGCCGGGGGCGACGTCCCGGCGGCGATCTGCGCGGGCACCTACTCCAGCCTGGCGGGCCTGGTGCTGACGCCGCTGCTGGCGGCCTGGCTGCTGGGTTCGCACACCGAGCTGTCCGCCGACGGGCTGCTGCGGATCGGGGTGCAGCTGCTCGCGCCGTTCCTGCTCGGGCAGTTGCTGCGGCCGTGGCTCGGGGGTCCGCTGTCCCGGCACAAACGGGTCCTCGCCCCGGTGGACCGCGGGTCGATCCTGCTGGTCGTCTACACCGCGTTCAGTGCGGCGGTGTCCCAGGGCATCTGGGGCCTGGCGACCCCGCTCGCCCTGCTCGGACTGCTCGCGGTGCTGCTCGCCCTGCTCGCCGCCGCCCTGGCGGCCACCGGACTCGGCGCGCGGCTGGCGGGGCTCGACCGGCCGGGCACCATCGCGGCGGTGCTGTGCGGTTCGCAGAAGAGCCTGGCCAGCGGTCTGCCGATGGCCACCGTCCTGTTCGGGACGCAAGCCGGGCTGATGGTGCTGCCGCTGATGCTCTACCACCAGCTCCAGCTGATCGTCGGTACCGTCCTCGCCGGCCGCTGGTCGCGGGCGCCCACCGCCCGCGCCACCGCGGACACGGCACCGCCCGCGATCACCGGTCCGGCCGCTCCGCCGTCGGCCGGCTGATCCCCTGCGCCATGCGCCGGTCGGCGGGCCGGCCGGGCATGGCGCAGGGGCCGAAGCCCGTTCGGCCGGCCGCCGATCGCTCCCCGCCGTCGTGCAGGTGCCCGAGCGGGTGCCCGAGCGCCTTGCCGTCCTGGCCGGCCATGGCCCCGGTACCGTCCATGTCGGGGCGCGGCCCTGGCGGGCGGGGGCCCTCGCTCAGCCGCCTTCGGCGGGGGTGCTGAGGGTGGTGGTCGGGAGAGTGGGCAGCGGGCCGGCCGGCGGCACCGTCCAGGCGCCCGGATCCGGGGCGAACGGACCGAGGCGGTCGAGGAGTTGGGCGAGGGCGAGGCTCCGGGCCCGGTCCATCCACCGGTGGGTGGCCTCGTCGACGACACCGAGCCGCCGCGCGTGGGCGTACTCGTCCTCGTCCTTCCAGTGGTACGCCGACAGATCGGGGGTGATCACGAGGTCCAGGAAGAGGTCGAGGGTGTCGATGCCGATGGCCGTCCGACGGTACGGGCGCTCGAAGTTGACGTACCAGCGCAGCGGGCGGCCGTCGGGCGTCAGGAAACGGTGCACACTGAACGGCGCTCCGGCGGTGAAGCGGCTGAGCACCACCGTGTCGCGCCAGGTCCAGTGGTCGAGTTCCCACCGGCCGGTGGCGAGGTCCTCGATGCAGCCGAAGCGTCCGGCGTCGTCGTCGGCCCGCGTGGCGGCGGTCCAGCGGGCCGGGGCCAGGGTCTCCGTGCCCGGGCGGACGGTGAGGGTCAGGGTGGCGCCGTCGTCCGCGAGCACGGTGCAGGGCGTGGCCGACCAGACCCTGCCCCGCGCGACGTCCCGCCGCACGGCGGTGCCGCCCGGGGCGAAGACGGGAGCGGCCGGGGCCGTCATCGGATGTAGTAGGCCCGGTTGTGGGCGGCGACCGGCGGGGACTGGTACGTCCAGACCCCGGCGGCCGGGGCGTCGGCGATCAGGTGGGCCAGGTCGCGGGCGGACTCCTCGGCGGGGTTGCCGAGGTCGAGCCGGACGCGGTCGGCGGTGCGGTCGTCCAGGGCGTAGTAGCGGTAGGGCTGGTAGACGTTGAGCGGTCCGGCCAGCAGCTTGCCCTCGTCGTCGGTGCCGTAGCCGGTGATCGGGGTGTTGTTGACGGCCTCATGGGTGAGGCCGGCCAGGTCCACGTCCAGGGCGAGGAGTTCCTCGTCGTGGCGGCTCAGCCCGTCCGGCCCGAGGGTGGCGCGGCGGCAGGAGACCGACCAGTGTTCGCGGACCTCGGGCGCGTTGAGCGAGGGCAGGGTGGTCTCGAACCAGCCCGGGTGCTTGGGCTCGGCGTAGAGCAGGCGGCCGGCGTCGATGGCGAGCGGGTTGTCGCAGAGCACGTGCAGCCGGGCGATGCCGAGCAGCTTGGTCTGGTCGTAACCCCGGGCGTACTGGCCGTAGCTGACCGCCGGGATCCGCTCCTCGGCGAAGATCGGATGGGCGATCAGATTGACCTCCAGCTCCTGGGTGATGCCACCGCCGTTCGGATACTGGGCGAAGTAGAGCTGGTAGTTGAGCGAGACGCAGGCGCCGCCGTCGAAGGCCGCGGCGTTCAGGCCGGGGTGGCGCTTGGCGAGCAGTTCGCGCGCCCGCGCACGGTCGACCAGGTAGTCGACTCCGATGTTGTGCAGCGCACCGTAGTGGAAGGGCAGGTGGTACGGCTCCGGTACGGGCGGGAGCGGCAGGCCGGTCATGGGGACTCCGAGGACGTGGGCGAGGGAGACGGTGCGGGCGAGGACGCGGACGAGGGGGCGGCGGCGGGCGAGGGCGGGCCGGGGCGGCGGGGCACCGCCGGGCGGTGCAGCTCCAGCAGGTCGCGGTGCATCCGCTCGGCGCTGCGCAGCGCGAGGGCGGCCATGGTGAGGGAGGGGTTGGAGGTCCCGAGGGAGGGCATCGAGCCGCAGCCGACGGCGTACAGGTTGGGGTGGTCCCAGCACCGCTGCCAGTGGTCGACCACCGAGTTCGCGGGCGAGTCGCCCATGACGTGGGTGCCGCCGGCGTGGCCCGCGCCCCGGTAGCCGTGGACGGTTCCCCGGTGTTCGATCCGGCCCGGCCATCCGGCCGCCGGGTAGGCGGTGTGGTCCTCCGCGCCGAGCAGCGCGAACAGCTGGTCGGAGACGGCCCGGGCGGAGGCCATCCCCTCGCGGACGTACTCCGAGAGGTCGTAACGGACGGCCGGGCCGGGCAGGCCGAGCGGGTCGCGCCGGTCCCGGTCGAGGGTGACCCGGTTGGCCGGGTCGGCGGGCTGCTCCAGTTCGAACTGGAGCGAGAACTGACGGCCCAGCCGGTCACCGAGCAGCTCGCGGAGCTCCTTTCCCCGTAAGCCCGCCGCGAGCAGCGCCGCCGCCTCGGCCTCCGGCGCGCCACCCGCCCAGGACCAGCCCCAGTTGCCGATCTCGATCCGGAACGGCGCCCGGCGCTCGCGCCCGGGGCCGAAGCGGAACGCCTCCAGCCCGCTGGTGGACCCGGGCCCGCGGTAGGGGCCGACAGGGCGGGGCATCAGTCCCCAGGTGAGCAGGGCCGGGTGGTCCATCAGGTTCCTGCCGACCTGGTCGCTGCGGTTGGCCAGGCCGGAGAGGAGCAGCAGCCGGGCGTTCTCGATCGCGTGGGCGGCGAGGACGACCAGGTCCGCCGTCACCCGGTGGGTCGTACCGCCCGCGTGGTACTCGACTCCCCTGGCGCGCCCGGTCTCCGGGTCGGCAGACACCCGGCTGACGACGGCCTCGGTGCGCAGTTCGACCCCGGCGGCCCAGCGGGCCTGGGTGCGCAGCGGGGTGTACTTGGCCCCGCTCGGGCAGGCCGGGACGCAGCCGGAGCTGCCCGCGCAGAGCGGTCCGTCGGCGGACCCGGGCGTGGTCGGCACGCCGTTGCGGGCGTGCGGGGTGGTCGTGACGGCGAGCCGGGCCGGAGCGGGGAGGGCCGGGTCGCGGGCGGTCCGTCCGTCGAGGGCTCGGGCCAGCTGCCGGTCGAGGTAGCTGGCGGGGACGGCCCGCATCGGGAAGTCGTAGCCCTCCGGGATGGGCAGTCCGACGGCACGGCGCTGTTCCTCGGCGTCGGCGGCGACGCCGAGTTCCCGTTCGGCCTCGCGGTAGTGGGGTTCCAGGTCGTGGTAGCCGATCGGCCAGTTGCGGCCGTGGCCGAGGTCGCCGGTGCGGAAGTCCTCGGGGTGCATCCGCGGGGTGAGCCCGGTCCAGAGCAGTCCGGTGCCGCCGTTGGCGCGCAGGTAGCCGCTGGCGTAGGGCAGCGGCCCGTACTGGCGCAGGTGCCCGGTGGCGGTGAACCCGCCGTCCGGGTTCCCGGTCAGGTCGGTGACGTCGGGTGAGGGTGCCTCGGGGTTGTGGGGGTAGGGCGAGGTGGGCGGTCCGCCGCCGGCCGCGCGGTGGGCGGTGGAGGCCTCGGCGCCGGTGGGTGCGGCCCGTCCTGCCTCCAGGACGAGGACCCGCCAGCCCTGCGCGCCCAGGCGGTGGGCGACCAGGGTCCCGGCGAAGCCCGCGCCGACCACGACGGCGTCCCAGTGGGCGCTCACCGGCCCTCGCCTCCGGGCGCCGCGCTGCGACGGGGCACCCCGGGCTCGCTCCGCCGGTCGGCCCGGCCCGGTTCCTCCGCCCCCCGGGGTGCCGCGGCCCAGCTGCCGTGCCCGGGGGCGGCGGAGCCGGGCGGGGCGGCGTGGAAGGTCCGCCAGACCAGTCCCTGGTCGTGGGCGCGGGCGGAAGAGGGCGCCTCGCCGGGCCAGGCGCCGACGTACCAGAGGTGGACCAGGGCGTGCTCGTCGCGCACCCGGTGGGCCAGGGTGGTGCGGTGGTGCTCGTCCGCCATGCCGGTGGAGCGCAGCTCGGGGACGTCGAAGCCGGTGAGTTCGGCGCAGACGCGCAGGAACTCGTCCAGGTCGGCCAGGGCGTCGACGTAGGTGTTGGCGACGGGGTCCCAGCGCTCGGCCAGGTCATGGTCGACCGGGCGGTCGTCGGACACGGACACGCGGGCACCCCCACGATCGGAAACGGGTGGCCGAGGCATGACAGGCCGTACGGCGCGACGGACCGCACGGCAGGACAGGCCCCGCAGGGTGGCGGGCCCGGGGCGCCGGTCCGCACCGGACGCCCCTGCCTGCCACCGCGATCCTGCCGCCCGCCCTCACCACCGGAAACGCGTTGCCCGAATCTGCCCGGACTTCGTCGCCCGTTGCCCGGTCGGCCGCCCGTCCCGATCAGTCGGCGTCCGCTTCCGGTCGGCCCAGTGCCCGCACCGCCGCCAGCACGTCCAGGCCCAGCTCCGGGTCGGCGTCCTCGGGCAGGCTGACGGACAGCCGGGTGACCAGGCCCGCGTACCGGCGGTGGATCTCCCCGGCGACCTCCTCGACCGACCCGCAGACCGCGAAGGCGTCGAACACCTCGTCGTCGATCAGCGCGGCCATCTCCGCCCACCGCCCGCGCACCGAGTGGGTGTGCAGCTCCTCCTGGAGCCCTTCCCAGCCGTGCTGCGCCAGCACCGGGCGGTAGGCCGGCGTGGAGGCGTAGAAGGCGAGCCGCTCGCGGGTGGCGGCCCGGTTTGCGGCCAGTTCCTCCTCGGTACGGCCGGCGGCCGTGAGCACGTTGCCGACGATCTCGAACGGCCGCGCCGTCCACGCGGCGCCCTCCGCCTCGGCCCGGCCGCGCTCCTCGGTCAGTCCGGGCAGCACCTGCTCGGCCAGGTAGGCGGTGGAGGAGAACGGATGGCTCAGGAAGCCGTCGGCAACCGCCCCCGCGGTCCTGGTCATCAGCGGTCCGACGCCCGCCAGCAGGACGCGCGGCACCCCGGACGGGACCGGGTCCGGCGAGAACACCGGCGTCATCACGGTGTGGGTGTAGAACTCGCCGCGGAAGCGCAGCCGTTCCCCGGTCTGCCAGCTGTGCCAGATCGCCCGCACCGCGTGCACGTACTCGCGCATCCGGGCGGCCGGGCGGTCCCAGGGCATTCCGAAGCGCTTCTCGATGTGCGGCTTGACCTGCGATCCCAGCCCGATGACCGCCCGTCCGCCGGAGGCCGCGTGCAGCCCCCAGGCCTGGTAGGCGAGGGTCATCGGGGTCCTGGCGAAGGCCACCGCGATGCCGGTGGCCAGCTCGATCGACTCGGTCCGGTCGGCCGCGCGGGCGAGCTGGAGGAACGGGTCGTACGCGGTCTCGGCGACCACCAGCCGGTCCATGCCCCGGCGTTCGGCCTGTTCGGCGGCGTCCAGGATGCCCGCCGGGTGTCCGGAGGCGGTGGCGTCGAGGCGGAGGGCGGCGGGTCGGTCCATGGCGGTGCTCCTGGTCGCGGGCGGCGGTGCTACCCGGGTAGCCTGCCACGCCCCGGCCCGCCTCCCGCCTCCCGCCTTCAGTGCCCCGCCTCCTCCGACGCCTCGCCGACCGCTGCCGGTCCCGCCGTCGCCTCACCCGCCGTCGCCGTCCCCTCCGCGCCGCCCGTCGCCGCGAACAGCCGCTCCAAGTGCCGGTCGACGGCGGCGAGCACGGCGGCGGGACCGACCACGCCCAGTTCGAGCAGCGTGCTGAACCCGGTGAGCGCGAGCAGCAGATCCGTCTCCACCGCAGGGTCGCGGTCGGCCGGCAGGTGTCCGTCGGCGGCCGCCTGCCGGAGCAGCCGCTCGACCGTCGCCCGCCCCTCGATCAGGCCGCCGCGCGCCCGTGCGTGGACCTCCTCGTCGTGCAGCGCCTCCAGCACGTAGGCGGCACTCATCCGGCTGGTGGCCCGCGCGTCGGCGTGCAGGGGCAGCAGTTCGACCAGCATCACCCGCAGCACGTCCCGCGGGTGCGGCCGCTCGCCGAGGGCCGCCAGCTCCCGGCCGACCCGCAGCGCGCTCTGCTCGGCGGAGAAGTCCATCGCGAAGGAGAGCATCTGCGCCCGGGAGCCGAAGTAGTGCTGGAGCTGCCCGAGCGAGATGCCGGCCTCCTGCGCGACCTCGCGCATCGTCAGGTGAGTGGCGCCGCGCTGCGCCACGACCCGCCACAGCGCCCTGGCGATCGTCTCGCGGCGTTCCCGGTGGTCGACCTGCTTCGGCATCCGCGCCGGCTCCTCCGACTCGCTCCGCACCCGGCGGACTCTTTTCCATACGCTTGACATAATACAGCCGACCTATAACGTGGTGGGCATTCCGAGGGAGGAGCGTCCACATGTCGGAGCAGCCCGTCGTCCGCACCACCGAAGGACTCGTCCGCGGCCGCTGGGAGCCGCGGCGCGCACCGGAACGCCACCCGGAGCCTCAGGACGACCGGGAACTCGCCGTCTTCCGCGGCATCCGCTACGCCCGGCCGCCCGTCGGGGCCCTCCGCTTCGCCGCCCCCGCCGAGCCCGAGCCCTGGGACGGCGTCCGCGAGGCCACCGCCTTCGGCCCCGTCGTCCCCCAGTCCGGTCCGCTGCCGGCCGAGTCCGCCGGGGCGTCCGAGGCCACCGACTGGCTGACGCTCAACGTCTGCACCCCCGACCCGGGCGCGGGCGGGCTGCCGGTCCTGGTCTGGATCCACGGCGGCGGGTTCATCTCCGGGACCGCCGGCGACCCGCTCTACGACCCGACCGTCCTGGCCTCCGCCGGGCTGGTCGTGGTGAGCGTCAACTACCGCGTGGGCGCCGAGGGCTTCGCCCTGCTGGAGGGCGCCCCGGCCAACCGGGCCTTCCTCGACCAGGTCGCCGCCCTGCGGTGGGTGGCCCGCAACATCGCCCGCTTCGGCGGGGACCCGGACCTGGTGACGGTCGCCGGGCAGTCCGCCGGCGCGGGCTCGGTCGCCGCCCTGCTGACGATGGACCGGGCCCGCGGCCTGTTCCGACGGGCCGTCGCCCACAGCGTGCCGGGCAACCACTGCACCCCGGCCCTGGCCGCCGAGGTCACCGCCGAGCTCGCGAAGCTGCTCGGTACGGCCCCCACCGCCGCCGCGCTGGCCGAGGTGCACCCCTGGCGGCTGGCCTCGGCGGTCACCGAACTGGGCGCCGCCCTGCCCGCCCGGGTGGCCCGCTGGGGCCGGCTGGCGCAGAGCGGCATCGCCACCGTCCCGGTGGTCGACGGCGAGGTCCTGCCGGGCTCGCCCTGGTCGGCCCTCACCGAGGGCGTCGACCTGCTGGTCGGCCACACCCGGGACGAGTTCCGGCTGTTCGCCGTCCTCAGCGGCCGGCACGGCGCCTTCACCGAGGAGGAGGCGCGGCGCACCCTGGAGTTCTTCGCCCCGCACCCGGGCGGCCCGGAGGCCTACCGGTCCGCCTTCCCGGGGGTGACCCCCTCCGAACTCCTGGAGGCCGTCCAGTCGGACGCCCTGTTCCGGGTGCCGTCCCTGCGGCTGGCCGAGGCCAACACGGCCGCCGGCGGCACCTCGCACCTCTTCGAGCTCGCCCTGCCCGCCTCCGCGCTCGGCGGCGTCCTCGGCGCCTGCCACGGCTTGGACGTGCCGCTCGCGTTCGGCACCCTGGACGCCCCGCTGGCGCGGCAGTCCCTCGGCGACACGCCCCCGCCGGAGGCGGTCCGGGTCTCCGAGGAGCTGCGGCGGGCCTGGGTCCGGTTCGCCACGACGGGTGACCCGGGCTGGCCCGCCTTCGATCCGGACGGCCTGCCCACCCGGGTCCTGGACGCCCGCTCGCGGACCGTCCGCTACCCGGAGCAGAACGCCCGGCGGATCTGGGCCGGGCATCCGCTGACCGCCTACGACCTGCGCTGACGGCGGGGGCCGGCCGGAAGCACCCGCCCCCGGCCGGCCCCCGGCCGGCCGCTACGCCGCCGACCCGTCCAGCAGCTTCAGCAGCCCGGCGGCCACCAGCCCCGAGGAGGCCGGGTTCTGGCCGGTCACCAGGTTGCGGTCGACCACCACGTGTGGCGCCCAGGGCTCGCCCTCCTCGAAGTCCACGCCGATCTCGACCAGCCGGTCCTGGAGCAGCCACGGCGCCCGGTCGGCCAGGCCGGCCTGGGCCTCCTCGGCGTTGGTGAAGCCGGTCGCCCGGTACCCGGCGAAGGGCGAGCCGCTGCTCTCGGCCCGCGCGGCGAGCAGCGCGGCCGGCCCGTGGCAGACCACGCCGAGCGGGCGACCGGAGGCGAGCGCCCGGGTGAGCAGCCGCCCGGAGTCGGGGTCGACGGCCAGGTCCTCCATCGGGCCGTGGCCACCGGGGTAGAACACGGCGTCGTAGTCGGCCTGGTCGACCTCGGCCAGCACCAGCGGCTGCCGGAACTCGGCGATCTTCGCCAGCTCCTCGGCCATCGCCGGGTCGGTCAGGCTGGCCCCGTCGGCGACCGGGACGACGCCGGCCGGGGTGGCGGCGGTGACCCGGTGGCCGGCCTCGGTGAAGGCCCGGTACGGGACGACCGCCTCCTCCGCCCAGAAGCCGGTCGGGTGCGCGGTGCCGTCGTTCAGGGTCCAGAACTTCGCACCGGTCAGGACGAACAGGATGTCGGCCATGGGGTGTGCCTCCAGGGGTGCCGCGGTCCTCGCCGCGACGGTCCGCCGCGGCGCTCACACCGCCGACGCTAGACGCGCCGGACCCGCGGGAACCAATGGGCCACGCGATGCGAGGCATCGGGATTCCGATGCCTCACCCGGATCGTCGAGCCCGCCGCCCGGCCGCCGGGGTCCCGTACGCTGACGGGCATGAGCGATCGGCCGGTCACCGGCTCCGGCCCGCTGGACCTCAACCAGTTGCGGACCTTCCTCGCCGTGCACCGGGCCGGCTCCTTCACCGCGGCCGCGCACCTGCTGGGCCTGTCCCAGTCCACGGTGACCGCGCAGATCCGGGCGCTGGAGCAGCGGCTCGGCCGGGAGCTGTTCGAACGCCGGGCGCGCGGGGTCAGCCCGCTGCCGTACGCCGACGACCTCGCGGGCCGCCTGGCCGTGCCGCTCGACCAGCTCGCGGACCTGGCCGACGGGCGCGGCGGCGGAGCGCCGGAGCCGGTGCACCTGGCCGGGCCGGCCGAGTTCCTCGGCACCGTCCTGCTCGCGGAGCTGGCCCCGCTGGTCGCGGAGGGCGTCCGGCTGCGGGTGACCAGTGGACTGACCGACCCGCTGCTGGCGGAACTGCGGGCGGGCCGGCACGACCTGGTGGTCGCCACCCGGCGGCCGCCCGGCCGGACGCTGCTCGCCGAACCACTGGCCGACGAGGAGTTCGTGCTGGTCGCCGCCCCGGTCTGGGCCGACCGGCTGGCCGGGCGCGAGCTGCCCGCCGCGCTGGCCGAGGTCCCGCTGCTCAGCTATGCCGAGGACCTGCCGATCGCCCGCCGCTACTGGCGCCACGTCTTCGACCGGCGGCTGCACGCCCGGGCGGCGGTCACCGTACCGGACCTGCGGGCGGTCCTCGCGGCGGTGACCGCGGGCGCGGGCTGGAGCGTACTGCCCGGCTACCTGTGCCGGGGCGAACTCGCCTCCGGAGCCCTGCGGTTGCTGCACGAGCCCGCCGATCCGCCGATCAACACCGCCTACCTGGTGCGGCGCCCGGCCGGGTCGGCCAACCCGCACGTGGCCCTGGTCCGCGAACGCCTGCTGGCCGCGGCCCGCGCCTTGGGCTGACCGGCCCGCGTGTCGGGCCGGCCGGGCCGCGCGTCGACCGGCCGGGCCAGGGCCCCCTTCAGACCGCCAGGTCCCGCCGTTCCAGCAGCCGGAAGGCCGCCGCCAGCCCCAGCAGCCCCACCCCGAGCAGCACCCCGAAGGCCGCCCACGGCACCCCGCCGTGAGCGAGCACGTCGCCCGGCGCGTAGTAGTGGAACGGGCTGAGGTAGCGCAACGACCTGGCCGGGGACCAGGCCAGCGCGACGAAGTTGAGCGCGAAGCCGACCGCGCCGAACGCGACGGCCGCGCCGATCACACGGGCCCGCCGCCGGCTGATCGCGGAGACCGCCAGCACCGGTCCGGTGAGGCAGAACGCGAGGGCGCAGCCGAGCAGCCCGGCGGTGAACACCGCGCTCTCCGGGACGGCCGCGCGCAGCTGCGGGGAGAACGCCACGCCGAGCGCGAGGGTCAGGGTGGCGGCGGCGTTGAGCAGCACCGTGGCGGCGACCAGGGCGCCGGCCCGCTCGGCGAGCAGCCGTCGGCGGGAGACCGGGCGGGTCATCAGCAGTTCGATGGTGCCGGACTCGACGTCGGCCGCGACGGCTGCGGCGCCGAGCGAGCCGATCACGGTCAGCTGGAGGGCGATCCAGAACGGGTGGGTGAGCCCGGCGCCGAGCAGTCCGGGGTAGCTGGCGATGGAGACGTCCCCGTTGGAGCCGCTGAAGGCCTTGAACGCGCCGGGCGGGGTGCGGCGTTCGCCGAACAGGTCGCCGGTCGGCACCGTCCCGGCGATCACCACGATCAGGGTCTCGAAGACGACCATGCCGAGGAGCAGGGAGAGCAGCATCCGGCGGCGCCGGTGCAGGGCGAGCCAGACCAGCGGGAGGCGGCGGTTGACGGTGCCCGGGTTCACGGCCGCTCCTCCGGCTCCGGCAGCCCGCCGCCGTTGCCGCGCTCCTCGGCCCCGACGGACCGGTAGAGGTCGAGGAAGGCCTCGTCCAGGCCCGCCTCCTCCACGGTCAGGTCGGCCACCGGCTGTTCGGCGAGCAGGGTGCGCACCGCCCCGACCACCTCGTCCGGCGGCACCAGCAGCTCGACCCGCGGGCCGTCCCAGCGCGGGGACCACCGCTCGGCGGTGCCGAGCGGCCGGGCGCCCCGACCGTCGTCGATCAGCAGCCGGACCCGGCGGGCCCGGGCCTGGCGCAGTTCGGCCACCGAGCGGACGGTGACCAGTCGGCCGTGGCGGACGATGGCGACCCGGCCGCAGGTCCGTTGCACCTCCGGCAGCACGTGGCTGGAGAGCAGGACGGTCCGGCCGGCCGCGGTCTCCTCGGCGAGCAGTTCGTAGAAGGTCTCCTGGACCAGCGGGTCGAGCCCCTCGCTCGGTTCGTCCAGTACCACCACCGGCGGCCGGTGCTGGAGGGCCTGGACGAGCCCGAGCTTCTGCTTCATGCCGCGGGAGTACTCCCCCACCGGCCGGGCCAGGTCGGCCCGGGAGAGCTTGAGCCGGTCGCACAGCTCGCGCCGGCGGGGGACCGGGGCGCCCTGGAGGGCGGCGAGCAGGTCGAGGGTCTGCTGACCGGTGAGCTCGGGGTAGAGCCGCAGTTCGCCGGGCAGGTAGCCGATCGAGGGGGCGAGCAGGCCGTGGTCGGCCACCGGGTCCAGGCCGAGCACCCGGACCCGGCCGTCGCTGGGGCCGAGCAGGCCGACCAGGCAGCGCAGCGTGGTGGTCTTGCCGGCGCCGTTGGGGCCGAGCAGTCCGAAGACCTCGCCGGCCTCGACCGACACGTCCAGCCCTTCGATGCCGACGGTGTCGCCGTAGCGCTTGGTGAGCGCCCGCAGTTCGATCACCGGGCCCGCGCGCCCGGTGCTCCGGCGGTCGACGGCTGGATCCGGCTTCCCGGGCATGGCCACCTCCTGTGACGGCTGTGCCGCGGCGACGGTGCGCTCCGGCGCCGCCGGCTGCGTCCGACATCCAAGCGCGGCCGGCCGGGCGAGTCCAGGGACGCGCCCGGACCGCTCCGGGGCTCACCCCTTGCACACGCCCAACGGCACCAGCCGGGCGACCTGCCGGGCGAGCCCGGCGGCCTCGGTGACGGCGGCCACCGCGTCGACGTCCTTGTACGCGGCCGGGGTCTCCTCGGCCAGGGCCCGCCAGGAGGCCGGCCGCACCGCGATCCCCCGCGCCTCCAGTTCGTCCTTCAGCCGCTCGCCGCGCACGGTGCGCAGCGCCTGGTGGCGGCTCAGCACCCGCCCGGCGCCGTGGCAGGCGGAGCGGAAGGCCTCGTTGCCGGGCAGGCCGACCATGACGTACGAGGCGGTGCCCATGGTGCCCGGCACCAGCACGGGCTGTCCGGCCGCTGCGAGGTCGGCGGGCAGGTCGGGGTCGCCGGGCGGCAGTGCCCGGGTGGCGCCCTTGCGGTGCACGCACAGGGTCCGGGGTTCGCCGTCCACCTCGTGGGTCTCCAGCTTGGCGAGGTTGTGCGAGACGTCGTAGACCAGTTCCAGTCCGACGCCGAGCGCGGTCGCGAAGGCGCGGCGGGCCGCTTCGGAGAGCAGCTGCCGGTTGGCCCGGCCGTAGTTGGCGGCGGCGGTCATGGCGCCCAGGTAGGCGCGCCCGCGCGGGGAGTCGACCGGGGTGCAGGCGAGTTGGCGGTCCGGGAGCTCGATCCGGTAGCGGTGCAGTTCGCGGTCCATGGCGCGGACGTGGTCGGTGCAGATCTGGTGGCCGAGGCCGCGAGAGCCGCAGTGGATCATGACGCAGACCTGGCCCGGCCGCAGTCCGAAGGCGGCGGCGGTCCACTGGTCGTGGACCCGGTCGACGGCCTGCACCTCCAGGAAGTGGTTGGCCGAGCCGAGACTGCCGACCTGCTGCAGCCCGCGCTCGACGGCCCGGGTGCTCACCTCGCCGGGGGCCGCGCCGGCCAGCACGCCGCCGTCCTCGCAGCGCTCCAGGTCGCGCGGCACGCCGTGGCCGTGCTCGACCGCGTAGCGGGCGCCGCCGAGCAGGAGCTCGTCCAGTTCCTCCGGTCCGGACAGCCGCCACAGGCCGCCCCGGCCGAGGCCGCGCGGGACGGTGCGGTCCAGCAGGTCCATCAGGCGGCCGATCCGCTCCGCGTCGAGTTCCTCCCGGCTCACGCCGGCGGCCAGCAGCCGGACCCCGCAGGAGATGTCGAAGCCCACCCCGCCGGGTGAGACCACCCCGCCCCGGTCGACGTCGGTGGCGGCGACCCCGCCGATCGGGAAGCCGTAGCCCCAGTGCACGTCGGGCATCGCGTAGGAGGCGCGGACGATCCCGGGCAGCGTCGCCACGTTCGCGACCTGTTCCAGCGCCTTGTCTCCGGCGGCCTGCGGCAGCAGCGCACCGTTCGCGAAGACCACGCCGGGCACCCGCATCGGCGGGCGCGGCTCGATCCGCCAGCGGTGCCGGCCCGCCTCGGTCAGTGCGATCTCCACCTCGCTCACCAGCTCCCGCTGCTCCGGTCCGCCCGGCCCGGGGCCGCGGTGCCCGGGGCCGCAGTGCCCCGGTCCGTACGGCCCGGGTCCGCCGCGACCGGGGCCGGTTCAGACGTCCACGGTGACCCGGCAGGTCCAGCCGTCCGGCCCGGCGCTCAGGTCCAGGTCGTGCAGTGAGACGGCCTTGGGCACGGCGCCGACCAGCGCGGCGGTGGCGGCGTCGGCCATCGTGAAGCGGACCTCCACCCGGCGGGCGCCGTCCAGGCCCTCGATCGGGCCGACCGCCACCGCCACCGGCAGCTCGCCGTCGGCGTCCATCCGGTAGACGACCTCCTCCAGGACGCCCGCGAGCAGGTCCGGGTCGCTCGCCGTGAGGACGGTGCAGACGCGCTCGCCGACGGTCCGCGCGTCCGCCAGGTCGGCGAAGCCGCCGACCACGGCGCGCACCAGCTCGCCGATGCAGCCCTCGGCCGTCGGCGCCCAGGCCTCGACCCTCAGGTCGGCCGTGTGCGGCACGCTCCGGTGGCCGACCGCGGACCGGCCCGCGAGTTCGTGTCCGTCCACGGGCGACGCCTCCCGCGACTCCTTGCCGTCTCTCCTCCAGCGTCGTCCCCGGGGGCGCCCGGCGGCAAGTCCGGGTCAGCTCCCGAGGGTGGCGAGGTAGGCGGCGGCCAGCTCGGGGGTGGCCAGCCAGGCGGCGTGGTCGCTCGGCTCGGCGTAGGTGTTGGCGAGCCGGCGGCCGACCTCGGGGTACCGCGCGGCCGCCGCGAACACCCCCTGGAGGTGGTCCGGAACGGTCAGCATCGAGGCGGTGAACTCCACGCTGTGGCGGGCCTGCTGCTGCCAGAACCGCTCGGCGGTGCGGCACATCCAGTCGGCCGTGTACGGGGCGTCACCGTGCTCGACGACGGCCCGACGGTAGGCCTCGGCGGCCCGGGCGGCGTTGTTGGCGCCCTGCCCGGTGATCGGGTCGGTCACCACCACCGCGTCGCCGAGGCCGAGCACGTGGACGGCGTCCACGCCCGAGCCGAGCTCCGCCACCGGGTGCCGGACCACCGGCGTGACCGCGCCGAACAGGCCGGCCCCGGCGTCGGTCGGCTCGGCCTGCGTCCAGAGCTCCGCCTCCCAGGGCAGGTACTCGCCCAACAGTGCGCGGATCCGGTCCAGTTGGACGTCGGGCGGCGGGGCGTCGCCGAACGCGTCCAGCGGGCCGCCGGGCAGTGCCTCCCAGAGCAGGATGTCGCAAGGGCCGGAGAGGGTGAGCGCCGGCTGCAGGTACAGCTCGCCGAGGCCGGGCAGGGCGTTCATCCGGGCCCTCGGCCCGGCCGCCGGGTCCGGCGAGCCGACGCCGTGGGCGTACAGGCAGGACAGCGCGCGCTGCGGCCGGTCGAAGGGCGAGCGGCCGGCGTCGCGTTCGAAGATCCCGGACAGGCCGCCGCGGCCGGCCGCGACCACGGTCAGCTCGTGCCGGCGGGCCAGCTCGTGCAGCCCGCCGCGGTCCAGCGTGCGGTACTCGATCTCGCCGCCGCGCTCGGCCAGCAGCTCCAGCCAGCCGGCCAGCTTGAGCCGCTGGTCCACCGACTGGGCGGGCTCGTCCAGCGTCATGGTGTACTCCAGCGCGCGCACGCCCGGGGGCGCCGCCAGCACCGCCTCCACCGAGGAGACGGCCGGTGCCCGGTCCGCCCAGAGGTCCAGCCCGGCCGCCGCCTCGATCCGCAGCGCGGGGCCGAACATCGCCTGGGTGGACAGCACCCGGCCGCCGCGCAGCTGCTCCGGGGTGCGCTCGGCGACCAGTGTCACCCGGTACCCGTCCGCCACCAGCCCGAGCGCGAGCTGGAGGCCGGCCTGGCCCGCTCCGACAACGGCGATCCGGCGCAAGGCTGCCTCCCGGTGATCTGCTGATGGCCCGTCAAGCAGGCACAGTAGTCGAGCGGGAGCGCTCCGGACACCGGTGCGGGCACACCGGTTCGGCGGCCGCGGCGGCGTCCGGTTCGCGCCGCCGGCGGACCACCGGCCCGGGTGCCCGCCCGGACCGGGTCAGCCGCGCAGGTGCGCGGTGAGCACCTCCACCACGTCGGCGGTCCGGTCGGCCAGGTAGAAGTGCCCGCCCGGGAAGACCCGCAGGTCGAAGGCGCCGGTGGTGTGCTGCTCCCACCCGCCGACCTGGTCCACGGTGGCCCGGTCGTCGCTCTCCCCCACCAGCGCGGTGATCGGCGCCGACACGGTCGCGTCCGGGGCGCTGCAGTAGGTCTCGACGGCGGTGTAGTCGGCCCGCAGGCTCGGCAGGATCAGCTCGCGCAGGCCCGGGATGGCGAGCACCCGGTCGTCCGTGCCCCCGAGCTCGGAGATCTCGGCGAGCAGCTCGTCGTCCGGCAGCTGGTGGATCCTGCTGGTCCGGCGCAGCGAGGGCGCGCGGCCGGCCGAGACCACGAGCCGGTCCGGCCCCTTCACGCCGTCGCGCTCGAAGCACCGGGCGGTCTCGAAGGCGACGGACGCGCCCATGCTGTGGCCGAAGAACGTGAGCGGCCGGTCCGCCCACTCCCGCAGCTCCCGGGCGAGGTGCTCGGCGAGGGCGGTCACCGAGGAGACCACGGGCTCGGCGATGCGGTTCTGCCGGCCCGGGTACTGGACGGCCAGCACGTCGGCGTGCGGCGCCAACGCGTTGGCGTACTCCAGGTAGTAGCTGGCCGCGCCACCGGCGTGCGGGAAGATCACGATCCGGGCGGGCGCGGAGTCGGACGGGTTGAACCTGCGGAACCACGGATTGTCGACGACGGCGCTGCTGGACATGCGGGGTGAGGCCTCTCTCCGGGACGAACTCTGCCGGCCCCAGTCTGGCAGTGCCGGGCCCGCCCGCGGGGCGATGTGACGATCATGCGCCACAGCGGGCCGGTTCCCGACCGTGGGCCCCGGGGCGCCGCGGTGGCACGATGGCCGCATGAACGAGCCCGAGGACTGGATCACCGTCGCCGCGTACGAGAACCTGCCCGGTCGCCCCGCCGTCGGAGCCTCCGTCCGCGCTTGACTGCGCGACCGGGGCATCGACTGGATGCCGTTCGCCGTGGACGCGGTGCGCGCGGACCTGGTCTGCGGGCGCGGCCCGGACGGCCGTTGGCGCGGCTGGTTCGACGTCCGGGTCCGCGCCGACGCCCTGCGCCGCCTCGGACTCCACCCCGAGCAGCCGTCGGCGGCCGTCACCGGCGCGTCCCCGCCCGGCTGGTGGCACGCGGCCGCCGAGCGCCGGGCCTACCGCTGACGGCCGGCGGCGGGGCCGAAGCGCACCGTCTCGGCCCGGGACCGGGAGACGGCGTCCAGCAGCAGCACGGACGAGGCCTCGGGTGTCGGCATCGGGCCGCCGGAGCGCACGTGCCGGGTGAAGGCCGCCAACAGGCGCTCCAGGCCCCGGCGGTGGCGGGCGAAGACCCGGGTGGAGGCGTGCCGGCCGCGGGCCCGCTGGCCGTCCAGCGCGGTGGCGGCGCCGACGTCCAGCAGCACCAGGTGCAGTTCGCGGCCCCCGCGGCCCGCCTCCCGGGCGAGCCAGCGCCGCATCCAGGCGCGGCTGCCGCAGTCGTGCACCAGCAGCGGGCCGCCGTCGCGCACCGAGGAGCGCAGCAGCCGGAAGTGCTCCAGCCGGGCCCACGGCCGGTACACCGCGTACGGCAGGGCGGCGGGCATCACCGCCTCGCAGGCCTCGTGCACCGTCCGCGGGTCCACGGCCCGCACCGCCGCCCCGGACCAGCGCCGCAGCAGCGTGCTCTTCCCGGCACCCGGCAGCCCGGACACCACCACGACGGCGCCGGCCGGGTAGACGGCGACGAACCCCGCCCCGGCCTCGCCCCGCAGGTCGACCACGCCGCGCGGCGCCACGACCGCGTCCACCCCGCTGTCCACCGGCCCGATCCCCCCGTCCACGTCCGACCGGGAACCCTAACAACAACCCCCGGCCGGGGTGTCCGGGCCCCGGCGCACCGTGGTGCGTCCGTGGGGCCGGCATCCACTAGGCTGACGCCCCGTCGGACAGGAGGCGGGCCATGGCGGAGGCGGCTCCGACGTACACCGCGCTGGTGCTGGACGGGCTGGCGCGCGATCCCGGGCGGGTGGCGATCCGGTTCGGGGACGGCGCGTGGACCGGGCGGCAGTGCCTGGACCTGGTGCACCGCACCGCCCGGGCCCTGGAGCGGGCCGGGCTGGGGCCCGGGGACGGGGTGACGGTGCTGGCCGGGAACCGGCCGGAGGCCCTGCTGGTGCGGCTGGCCGCGAACCTGCTGGGCTGCCGGGTGGCGATGCCGTTCCCGGACGGGCCGGTCGCGGAGCAGGTGGCGCTGGCGGAGTTCGCCGGGACGTCCGCGCTGGTCTTCGACCCGGTCCGGTGCGCGGCGGCGGCCGCCGGGATCGCACGGGCCGTGCCCGCCGCCCTCCTGCTCTCGCTGGGGCCGTCGCCGCTCGGGCTCGGCACGGACCTGCTGGACCTCGCCGCGGCCCGTTCCCCCGCCCCGTTCGAGCCCCGCGGCCGCCCCGAGGACGTGATGGCGGTGCGGTTCACGGGCGGCACCACCGGGCGCCCGAAGGGGGTGCTGCGCCGGTTCGGGCGGCCGCCGCGCCCGCCGCTGCTGTCCGGCTCGGTCTTCCTGCTCTGCACCCCGCTCTGCCACGGCGGCGGCACCACGGCGGACCTTTCGCTGGCCGCGGGCGGCACGGTGGTGATGCAGGACGGCTTCGACGCCGGGGCCGTGCTGGCGGCGGTCGAGCGGCACCGGGTGTCCCGGACGTACCTGCCGCCGCACCTGCTCTACCGGCTGCTGGACCACCCGCTGCTGCCCACGACCGACACCGGCAGCCTGCGCCGGATCGGCTACACCGGCTGCGCGGCCTCCCCGCGGCGCCTCGCCGAGGCGACCCGCCGACTGGGCCGGGTGCTGCACCAGACCTACAGCCTGACGGAGTGCGGTCCGGTCGCGCGGCTGGGCCCGGACGAGCACCTGGCCCCGCGGCTGCTGACCACCGCGGGCCGCCCGTTCCCGGACACCCTGCTGCGCGTCGTGGACGAGGACGGTACCGAGCTGCCGCCGGACCGGACCGGGGAGATCCGCGTCCGCACCCCGACCGCGATGGCCGGCTACTGGCGTGACCCGGAGCTGACCGAGCGGGTGCTGCGGGACGGCTGGCTGCACACCGGCGACCTGGGCAGCCTGGACCCGGCCGGCTATCTGACGGTGGCCGGACGGCGGGACCCGATGGCGATCGTCGAGGGGCACAATGTGTTCCCTCGCGAGATCGAGGAGCCGCTGCGCACCCACCCGGAGGTCCGCGAGGCGGTGATGTTCACGACCACCGACCCGGACCGTCTGGAACGGGTGCACGCCGCCGTCGCCCTCGCCCCCGGCTCCCGGCTGACGGCCGAGCAGCTGCACCGCTGGGGCCGGGCGCACGGGCTCGGCCGGTGCGCCCCGGACACGCTCCTGCTGCTCCCCGCGATCCCGCTGAACGGTCTCGGGAAGCCGGACCTCGACGCCCTGCGGGCCCAGGTGGGCGACGGAAGCATACGGGCGACCGCCACCGCGGGGGCGCGCGACGGGGCTTGACGCCCCCTCCAGTGCTTCGAGCGCCTACGCGGGCAACCTCTTCTGCGCCACCCGGCGGGAAGAACCGTCCGTGGGCACTCGACCGGGCGGCCCGACCTGCCGACACATCCCCGGCAGCGTCGTGCACATCGGTGCGGGCCGCACCGTCCCCCCAGGAGGCACTCCCTTGACCTGGCTTCGCGTCCTGACCGCACTGGGCATCCTCGCCGTGGCGGCCAGTGCCCTGATCGTCTTCGCCCTGTGCACGTCCACCTCCCGGAGCGAGCGTGCCGCGAAGGAGGCGCCGCCGGACCTCCGGGCCGACGCCGAGGGCAGCGGCCTGTTCCAGCGGATGGGCGGCGACACCTGACCGGCCGGTCCGGACGGCGACGGCCACCGTCACCCGGACCTTCCGCACTCGGCTTCGGTGCCCCGCCGGCCCGGTGCCCCACCAGGGGCACCGCGAGGGATCAGTGCTCCGCCAGGGGCCCGCGAGGGATCAGTGCTCCGCCATGTCGTCGGGTCGGACCTCGATGTGGTCGGCCGCGAGGTCCACCGCGACCCGGTGCTCCATCCCCAACGACTCCAGGAACTTCACCGGCAACTGCA
>NZ_JBSFWR010000107.1:0-29514 GCF_053594915.1 Kitasatospora sp. NPDC002543
GCCGGCGGTGACGCTGCCGGGGGTGACGGTGGCGTTGATGCCGACGGTCGGGACGCTGATGACCGAGAGGTTGAGGTTCTGCGCCGACCGCCCCGCGTCCGGTGACGCGGGGCGGCCTCCTCGTTCACGACCCGATCGGTACGGCCCGACCGGCCACGGCCCGATCAGTGCGTCGGCGTGCCCAGCGGGTGCGTGGCCGTGGCGCTGCCCGCCGCCGTGGCGCTCGCCGAGCCCGTGCCGCTCGGCGTCCCGGCAGGGGTCCCCGTCGGGCTCCCGGTGCCGGTCGGCGCGGGCGTCCCGGGGGTGTCGGTCGGGGTCGGGGTGCCCGGCGTCCCGGTCGGGGTCGGCGCGGGGGTGCCGGTGCCCGACGGCGTGCCCGGGGTCGACGGCGTTCCGGTGCCGGACGGCGTGCCCGGGTCGGTGGGCGTGCCCGGCGTCTCCGGCACGGCCGGCGGCGTCACCGCGCCGCCCGGGTTGGACGGGGCCGGCGCCGGGGCGGCCGGGCTGGGCACGATCGGCGTGACGGTGTCCCAGCCCGCCGGGAGGTCGGGCACCTTCCAGGCGCCGCCGGCCTCGTCCGCGGCGCCGGACGGGTCCGGCCGGACGGCTCCGAGGATCGGCATCGAGGCGACCGGCGAGATCTTGATGAACGCCCCGGGCCGCGGCGCCTGCACGATCAGCCCGCCACCGATGTACATCCCGACGTGCGAGGCGTCCTGGAAGTAGACCACCAGGTCGCCGGGCCGCATCTGGTTGAGCGGCACGTGCGGCAGCTGCGCCCACTGCTCCTGGCTGGTGCGCGGGATCGGCCGGCCGGCGTGCAGCCAGGCCTGCGAGGTGAGGCCGGAGCAGTCGTAGGCGTCCGGGCCGGTGCCGCCCCACAGGTACGGCTTGGTCAGCTGCGCCAGCGCGAAGGCTATGGCCGCGCGTCCCTGCACGGAGGGCGTGCGCTCGCCCTTGCCGAGCGCCCCGGTGGCGAGGAACGCGAGCTGCGCCTCGTCCGCCTTGGCCTTCTCCAGCTGCTCCAGTTCGGTCCGCTGGGCGCCGGTCAGGGAGGAGACCATCTGCTCGACGGCGGCGAGGTCGGCGGCGGCCTTGGCCTTGGCCGCGTCCTGCTGGACGACCAGCGCCTGGGAGCTCTTCAGCGCCTCCTCGGTCTGCTTCTTCAGCCCGTCCAGCGCGTCCCGGTCACCCTTCAGCCGGTCCAGGAACTCCGACTGCGAGCGGCTGGCCGACGCCAGCAGCTCGGCGATGACGACCGCCTCGTACGGGTCCTTGGAGAGCAGCAGTTCGGCGTAGGCCGAGGTGGCGCCGTTGCGGTACTGCGCGGCGGCGAGCTGCGAGGCGATGTCGGTGCCGGCGTCGACCTGCTTCTGCTGGCGGTCCATCCGGCCCTGGAGGTCGGTGAGCGAGGTCTGCTGCTCCGCCGCCTTGGCGACGGCGCCGTTGTACTGCTCGGTGGCGGCCTCGGCGCCCTGGTAGAGCGCGTGCAGCTGGTCGAGCAGCGGGCCGAGGGTGGCCTTGGCGGCGGCGAGCGGGTCCGCGCCGGCGACGACCTGCCCGGCGCCCGGGTCGGGGGCGGCCCAGGCGGCCTGAGCGCCCATCGGCAGCGCGAGTGCCGCGGCCGCGAGGACGGCTCCGCAGCGCAGCGCCGCCCGGACCCAGGGCCGTACGCCTGCCGTCTCCGCTCTCTGTCCCGCCCCGCCCATGGCCTGGTCCTCCCCGCCGCGCACTGCCCCTGTCCCGGCTTCCCGGATCCCGCAGATCCTCCCACGGGTTACTCACCGGAAACAGGGTGCGCGCGGACCAGGAGGTTAATTCTCGATTGATCTGTGAGACAGCTCTCAGCAAACCGGGTCGAACCGGCATGTTCTTCGCTTAAGTCCAGTTCAGCGCGCTCCGGGTCACCCTGATGAAAGATGCCGGTTACCGCGAGTCAACCATCGGAACCACGATTCCCGGCCCAGTTCACCTTCCGTTTACCAAGCAGACCTACGGTCGCGACGTCATCAACGTCCGTGCGACAACTAAGACGATTGTTTGGGTATGGAACACATCTCGTTCCTGGTGGCCGTTGTGATCATCACGGCGCTCGCCTTCGACTTCACCAACGGGTTCCACGACACCGCCAACGCGGCCGCCACCGCGATCGCGACCGGGGCCCTTCGTCCGAAGGTCGCGGTCACCATCGCGGCCCTGCTCAACTTCGCGGGTGCGTTCCTCTCCGTGAAGGTCGCCACCACCATCTCCGGCGGCATCGTCAACGAGAAGGCCGGAGTCCACCCCGAGATCATCTTCGCCGCACTGGCCGGCGCGATCCTCTGGAACCTGCTGACCTGGCTGCGCGGACTGCCGTCCAGTTCCTCGCACGCCCTGTACGGCGGCCTGATCGGCGCCACGATCGTCGGCGTCGGCATGAACGGCGTCAACTTCGACACCGTGGTCACCAAGATCCTCATCCCCGCCGTCGCGTCGCCGTTCGTCGCCGGACTCGCCTCGTGGGGCGCCACCAAGCTGGCCTACGCGATCACCCGCAAGGGCAACACCGCGACCACCGAGAAGGGCTTCAAGACCGGCCAGGTCTTCTCCTCCTCGCTGATCTCGCTCGCGCACGGCACCAACGACGCCCAGAAGACGATGGGCATCATCACCCTCACCCTGGTCTCGGTCGGCGCCCTGCCGCACGGCGCGCTGCCCCCCACCTGGGTGGTCGTCTCCGCGGGTGCCGCGATCGCGCTCGGCACCTACATGGGCGGCTGGCGGATCATCCGCTCGATGGGCAAGGGCCTGGCGGACATCCGCCCGCCCCAGGGCTTCGCCTCCGAGTCGGCCGCCGCGACCGTCATCCTGACCTCCTCGCACATGGGCTTCGGCCTCTCCACCACCCAGGTCTGCTCCGGCGGCATCATGGGCGCCGGCCTCGGCGGCCCGAAGGGCGAGCTGCGCTGGAGCCTGGTCCGCCGCATGGTCTACACCTGGGGCCTGACCCTGCCGGCCGCCGCGGTGGTCTCCGGCGGCGCGGCCCTGCTGGCCGAGCAGGGCAACTGGGGCATCGCCCTGGTCGGCGCCGTGCTGGTGGCCGGCTCCGCGGCGATGTGGCTGATCTCCCGCCGCCAGCCGGTCGGCGCGGACAACGTCAACGACGTCGACGTCACTCCGGTCGAGGTCGCACCGGCCGGTGCCACGAACGCCCCCGCCCCCACCCCCGCCTCGACCACGGTCGCGGCCTGAGCGCCGCAGGCTGAGGAGCACTCACCATGCACATCAAGTGGAACGCCCTGGCCCAGACCGCCGGGATCAGCTTCGGCGTCACCCTCGCCGTGGTCGCCGTCTTCGCCCTCGGCATCCTGGCGCTGTCCCGCCGCGAGGCCGCGGCCGGCGCCGGTGCGCGGGAGGGCGCCGCGGCGGCCCCGGGCGGCGGCAGGCTCGCCCTGGTCGGCGCGTACACCTGCTTCGCGCTGTGCGGCGGCGCCGTCCTCTACGGGCTGTCGCTGATCGCCGGCCACTAGCCCCGGTCGCCCGGGCGGCCGTACGCGGCACGAGGGGCCGGGGAGTGTCTCCGCACTCCCCGGCCCTTCGGCGTATCCCGGCCGCGGTCGGCCCGCCGGCCGGTCAGCCCTCCTGGGTGGTGGTCTTCAGCGCGGTCTCCCGGATGAAGAGCACCGTGACGAAGGCCAGCGCCGCGAACGGGGCGGCCCACAGGAAGATGGTGCCGACGCCGTGGCCGAAGGCGTCCGTCACCAGCGGCACGATCGGGGCCGGCAGCTTGGCCAGGTCCGGGATGCCGCCGCCGGAGGCCGCGGGCGACGCCGGGATGTGCGCGGCGGCCAGGTTCTCGGCCAGGTAGTGGGCGACCTTGTTGGACATCAGCGCGCCGAGCGCGGAGACGCCCATCGCGCCGCCCATGGTGCGGAAGAAGGTGACCACCGAGCTGGCCGCGCCGAGCTCGTTGCGGGGCACCGTGTTCTGCACCGCGAGCACCAGGTTCTGGCTGGTCAGGCCGAGGCCGACGCCGGTGATCGCCATGTAGACGGAGAGCAGCACGTAGCTGGTGTCGGCCCGGGCGGTGCCCAGCAGGCCGAAGCCGACGGCGAGCAGCGCGGTGCCGGAGACCAGGTAGGCCTTCCACTTGCCGTACTTGGTGATCAGTCGGCCGGCCACCGCGGAGGAGACCGCCAGGCCGAGGATCATCGGCAGGGTCATCAGGCCGGCCATGGTCGGGGACTTGGCGCGGGCCAGCTGGAAGTACTGGCTGAGGAAGGTGGTCGCGCCGTACATCCCGACGCCGACCAGCACGCTGGCCAGCGCGGCCAGGGTGACGGTGCGGTACTTGAAGAGGCTCGGCGGGATGATCGGCTCTGCGGCGCGGCGCTCGACCACAACGGCCAGGGCGCCCAGCACCAGTCCGCCGCCGACCATGGCCGCGGTCTGCCAGGACACCCAGGCGTAGTTCTTGCCGGCCAGGGTGATCCAGATCATCAGCAGGCTGACCGAGGCGGTGATGACCAGCGCGCCCAGGTAGTCGATCTTCGCCTTGCGCTTGACCACCGGCAGCTTGAGGGTGCGCTGCACCACCAGGATGGCGACCAGCGCGAACGGGATGCCGACGTAGAAGCACCAGCGCCAGCCGAGCCAGGAGGTGTCCACGATGACGCCGCCGATCAGCGGGCCGCCGATGGTGGCGAGCGCGAAGACCGCGCCGAAGTAGCCGCTGTACCGGCCGCGCTCGCGCGCCGGGACCATCGCGGCCAGGCAGATCTGGCCGAGCGCCACGACACCGCCGGCGCCGATGCCCTGGAGCGCGCGGCAGGCGATCAGCTCGCCGGTGTTCTGCGAGAGGCCGGCCAGCGCCGAGGTGCCGATGTAGATCAGCAGGGCGATCTGCAGCAGCAGCTTCTTGCTGACGAGGTCGGAGAGCTTGCCCCAGATCGGGGTGGAGGCGGTGAGGGTGAGCAGGGCCGCGGTGATGACCCAGGTGTACGCGGACTGGCCGCCGTGCAGGTCGGCCAGGATGTGCGGCAGGGCGTTGGAGACGACGGTCGAGGAGAGCACGGCCACGAACAGGCCGAGCAGCAGGCCGGAGAGCGCCTCCATCACCTGGCGGTGCGTCATCTGTTGACTGTCGGTCGCGGCGGCGGTTCCGCTCGCGGCCTCGGTGGTCACGGTCATCTGGGTCCTTCGGCGGGTGCGCGCGGGATACGCGGATCATGAAATTTCGTTGCCGTAAGCAACCATAAGACCAGATGGTTGAATAAGGCAACTTTCTTCAAGGGAAAGTAAAGTCCGCCGCCGAAGCCCCTGCCCGGGGCCCGGCCACGCCGCCGCCGACCGCCCGGTCAGTCGGTCGGCGGCTCCTCCAGCACGTCGTTGAAGCGGTGCAGCAGCTCCGCGAAGCGGGTCACGTCCTCCGGCGACCAGCCCCCCATCACCTCGCGCACCCGGCGCATCCGGACGTCGTGCGCGGCCAGGTAGCGCCGCCGCCCGTCCTCGGTGAGCGAGACCAGCGCGGACCGGCGGTCCAGCGGGTCCGTCTCCCGGGCCACCAGGCCCAGCTCCTCCAGCGTCCGGACCTGCCGGCTCACCGTCGCCTTGCCGATCGAGAAGTGCACGCCGACGTCGGTCACCCGCACCGGCCCGGCCTGCTCGATGTAGGCGAGCAGGCTGTAGGCCATCCCCTCCAGCCCGGGGTGCACCCGCCGTGAGAGTTCCGCCACTCTGGCCCGGCCCCGCCGGAACATCAGCGCGACCTCGCGCTCCACCGCCACCAGGGATTCCTCGTCACTCACCGCGCCAGTATCGCGCAGCGACACCCGCGGACGGCCCGGCGTGGGGGTGCGACAAGCCAACTACTTCATGGTATGAAGTATCGGTTCTGGAAGTACCGTTTTCCCCCGTTACACAAGGAGATGTGGATGGCAGCCCCGGGGCAGGGTTTCCTCGCCGAACTGAAGAGCGCGGTCACCCCGCGCGCGGCACTGCTCGTGATCGGCGTGCTGCTGCTCCAGCTCGGCTTCATCACCTCCTACATCGGAGCGCTGCACAAGCCGACCCCGCAGAACCTCTCCATCGCGGTGGTCGCCCCGCCGCAGGTCGCCCCCAAGCTGGTCGGCGCGCTGGAGTCGGTGCCGAACGACGCCGTCCGCGCCGTCACCGCGCCCGACGCCGAGACGGCGACCCAGCAGATCAAGGACCAGAAGCTCTACGCCGCGCTGGTCGTGGACCCGACCTCCACCCAGGACACCCTGCTGGTCGGCAGCGCCCGCGGCACCGCCGCCGCCAAGGCCGCCGAGAGCATCACCACCGCGATCGACCAGAGCCAGGGCCGCACGGTCAAGGTCCAGGACGTCGTGCCGCTCGCCAAGGGCGACAACAACGGCCTCTCCGCCTTCTACCTGGTGATCGGCTGGTGCGTCGGCGGCTACCTGGTCGCCTCGATCCTCGGCATCAGCGCGGGCTCCAAGCCGGCCAACGTCAACCGCCTGCTGATCCGCCTCGGCGTCCTCGCGGTGTACTCGGTCGGGGCCGGTGTCCTCGGCACGGTGATCGCCGGACCGGTGCTGAACGCCCTGCCGGGCTCGGTCCTCGCCCTGAGCGCCATCGGCGCCCTGGTGGTGTTCACGGTCGGCGCGTTCACCATGGCGCTCCAGTGCCTGTTCGACATCCTCGGCATCGGCGTCGCCGTGCTGATCTTCGTGGTGCTCGGCAACCCGAGCGCGGGCGGCGTCTACCCGGCGCCGATGACGCCGCCGTTCTGGCGGGCGATCGGCTCCTGGATCCCGAACGGGGCCGGCACCACCGCCACCAAGTCGATCGCCTACTTCGGCTCCACCAACCTGGGGCTGCCGATCCTGGTCATGGTCGTCTGGGCGCTGATCGGCATCGGCGTCGCCCTGCTGGCCGTGCTGCGCGGCCCGCGCTCCGGCGGCCGCGAGCTGGTCGCCGGCGAGGCCGAGGCCGCGGCCTGAGCCTCCGCCACCGATCGCCGTACCGAGCCCCCGGCCCCACCGGCCGGGGGCTCGGGCGTTCCCCGGGGCCCGGGGAGCGCCTACCCGAGCAGCCCCGGGTCGGCCAGAACGGCCCGGACGACCCGCACCGCCGCGCCCAGCAGCGGGCCCCGGCGGCCCAGCGGGGAGACCGTCAGCCGGTCCCCGGACCACGGCCGCACCGTCACCCGGGCGGCCAGCTCGGCCCGCATCGCGGGCAGCAGCCAGGGCGCCAGCCGGGCGTAGCCGCCGCCCAGCACCACCCGGGCCGGGTCCAGCAGGTTGACGGCGCCGGCGGCCGCGGTGCCGAGCGCCGCACCCGCCCCGGCCAGCGCTCCGAGCGCGGCCCCGTTCCCGGCTTCGGCGCGGTCGGCGAGCAGCGCCACCCAGTCGCCCCGGGCCCCGGTCAGGCCGGCCGCCCGCAGGGCCGCCGCCTCGCCCGCGTACTGCTCCAGGCAGCCCCGTGCCCCGCAGGCGCAGCGGAGCCCGTCGGGGTGGACCGGCACGTGGCCGAACTCGCCGGCGAAGCCGCCGGCCCCGCGCAGCAGCCGGCCGCCGACCACGATCGCCGCGCCGACCCCGGCCTCGGCGGAGACGTACAGGAAGTCCTCCGGGCCCTCGCCCAGCCAGCGCTCGGCCAGTCCGCCGAGGTTGGCCTCGTTGTCCGCCTCGATCGGCAGCTCGGCCAGGCCTCCCCCGGCCGTCCGCAGCGCGGGGCGCAGCGCGGCGGCCAGCGGGACGTCCTGCCAGCCCAGGTTGGCGGCCCGCTGGAGCACCCCGCCGCAGGCGCCGACCAGCCCGGGTACGGCCAGGGTGAGGCCTGCCGGGCGCAGCCCCGCCTCGGCGACGGTTTCGTCCAGCAGCCGGGCGAGGTCGGCCATCACGGCGGCGGGCTCACGGCCGTGGTTGGAGACCTCCCGGCGCCGCCAGGCGCGGACCTCCCCGCGCAGGTCGACCACGCAGGCGCCCAGGTGCCGCACCCCGATCTCGGCGCCGAGGCCGCCGGGCCCGGCCGGGTTGAGGCCGAGCGCGGTGCCGGGGCGGCCGACCTTGCCGCTGGGCGCGGCGCGGCCCTCCTCGACCACCAGGCCGGCGGAGATCAGCTGTTCGGCGAGCGAGGAGACGGCCGCCCTGGTCAGGCCGGTGCCGGCGGCCACCTCGGCGCGCGAGCGCGGCCCGCCGGCGATCGTCCCGAGCACCAGCGCCAGGTTGGCCCTGCGCATCCCCTGCTGGCTGGCGGGCCCGGTCCGGACCGGGTCCGGCTCGTGCATCAGGCTCACCTCGCCCCTCTACGGCACATCCCGTGGCATCTCGGGTGCAGCGTAACCGGGTTCCGGGGGCACCGCCGTCGGCACCGGGGGCGGTCCGGCGGGCGGCGGGAAGACCCACCGCCGTATCGCCCAGTAGCGGAACAGCATCGCCACGAAGGTGCCGACGACCATCCCGCTCAGGAAGTCCGCGACCTCCTGCTGGAAGGAGCCGATGTAGGGCTCCCGCAGGTCCAGCAGGTACCGGGAGACCACCAGCGGGACGTCGTTGACGGCGATCGCCACCACGCTGACCAGGAGGAACGTCAGCGCGGCGCGCTGCCGCCCGTCGGCCCGGAACGCCCAGCGGCGGTTCAGCACGTAGGAGACGACGGTGCCGATCACCGTCGCGACCGTCAGCGCGACCACGGGCTTGTGCTCCAGCACGGTGAACCTGAGCTCGAAGTTGATCACCGTGGTGAGCACGAAGCAGCCGCTCCCGACCAGCAGGAACTTCACCAGCCGGCGGTGCCGCACCAGGAAGGGGCGCAGCCGGGCGGGCACCCGGGCCAGGGCCCGCTGCGTGGGGGACGGCATCTCCGCAGTCTCGCACGCGGGGATGCCGTCGGCCGTTCAGATCGCCGGTGGGCTCCCGGGCCGTTCCGCCGCCACGGCTCGGGAGCCCCGGGAGCCCCCGAGGCCGTCCCGGGTCGGCCCGTGCGGGCGACCCGGGACGGCGGGTCAGGCGGCCACCAGCACCGCGGCCCCGGCCGGCTCCAGCGCCAGCTCCAGCACCTCCCGGACGTCCGCCACCGGGTGGACGGTGAGCCGCTCCAGCACCTCGGCCGGGACGTCGTCGAGGTCGGCCTCGTTGCGCCTGGGGATGATCACCGTGGTGATCCCGGCCCGGTCGGCGGCGAGCAGCTTCTGCTTCAGCCCGCCGATCGGCAGGACCCGCCCGGTCAGCGACACCTCGCCCGTCATCGCCACGTCGGTGCGCACCTTGCGGCCGGAGAGCAGCGAGGCCAGCGCCGTGGTCATGGTGATGCCGGCGCTCGGCCCGTCCTTGGGGATGGCCCCGGCCGGGATGTGCAGGTGCACGCCGCGGTCGCGCAGCGAGGTGACCGGCAGCTCCAGCTCGGCGCCGCGCGAGCGCAGGTAGGAGAGCGCGATGTGCGCGGACTCCTTCATGACGTCGCCCAGCTGCCCGGTGAGGGTCAGCCCGGTGCCGCCGGTCTCGGCGTCGGCCAGCGAGGCCTCGATGTAGAGGACGTCGCCGCCGGCGCCCGTCACCGCGAGGCCGGTGGCCACGCCGGGGACGGCGGTGCGCCGCTCGGCCGGTTCCTGGGCGGACTCCGGCACGTGGTGCGGGCGGCCGATCAGGGCGCGCAGGTCGTCCGCGCCGACCGCGGCGGGCAGCTCGCGCTCGCCCAGCTCGGCCTGTGCGGCGATCTTGCGCAGCACCCGGGCGATCGAGCGCTCCAGGGTGCGCACGCCGGCCTCCCGGGTGTACTCCCCGGCGAGCCTGCGCAGCGCCGGTTCGTCCACGGTGACCTGCCCGTCGCCGAGTCCGGCCTTCTCCAGCTGGCGCGGGAGCAGGTGGTCGCGGGCGATGACGACCTTCTCGTCCTCGGTGTAGCCGTCCAGCCGGACCAGCTCCATCCGGTCGAGCAGCGGCTCGGGGATGGCCTCCAGCACGTTGGCGGTGGCGAGGAAGACGACGTCGGAGAGGTCGAGCTCGACCTCCAGGTAGTGGTCCCGGAAGGTGTGGTTCTGCGCCGGGTCGAGCACCTCCAGCAGGGCTGCGGACGGGTCCCCCCGGTAGTCGGAGCCGACCTTGTCGATCTCGTCCAGCAGGACGACCGGGTTCATCGAGCCGGCCTCCTTGATCGCCCGCACCAGCCGGCCCGGCAGCGCGCCGACGTAGGTGCGCCGGTGGCCGCGGATCTCCGCCTCGTCCCGGACGCCGCCGAGCGCGACCCGGACGAACTTGCGGCCCATGGCGTGGGCCACCGACTCGCCGAGCGAGGTCTTGCCGACACCGGGCGGGCCGACCAGGGCGAGCACCGCGCCCCCTCGACGGCCGCCGACCAGGCCGAGCCCCTGGTCGGCGCGGCGCTTGCGGACGGCCAGGTACTCGACGATCCGCTCCTTCACGTCGGCCAGGCCGGCGTGGTCGGCGTCCAGCACCGCGCGGGCACCGGCGATGTCGTACGCGTCCTCGGTGCGCTCGTTCCAGGGCAGCTCCAGGACGGTGTCCAGCCAGGTGCGGATCCAGGAGCCCTCGGGCGACTGGTCGGACGCGCGCTCCAGCTTGTCGACCTCCTTGAGCGCGGCCTCGCGGACCTTCTCGGGGAGGTCGGCGGCCTCGACCCGGGCGCGGTAGTCCCCCTCTTCGTCGGCCGCCTCGCCGTTCAGCTCGGCCAGCTCCTTGCGGACGGCCTCCAGCTGGCGGCGGAGCAGGAACTCCTTCTGCTGCTTGGCCACGCCCTCCTCGACGTCCTTGCGGATGGTGTCGTTGACCTCCTCCTCGGCGAGGTGGTCGCGCAGCAGGGTGAGCGCGTACTCCAGGCGGGCGACCTGGTCGGCCTCCAGCAGCACCTTGAGCTTCTGCTCGGCGGTGGCGAAGGGCGCGTAGCCGATGTTGTCGGCGAGCTCGCCGACGCCCTCGATCTGCGCCACCCGGTCGACGATCTGCCAGGCCCCGCGCCTGCGCAGCCACTGGGTGGACAGCGCCTTGTACTCCTTGACCAGCTCGGCGGCCCGGCCGGCCACGGGCATGCCGACCGAGGACTCCTTGAACGGCGTGGTCTCCACCCACAGCGCGGCGCCGGGGCCGGTGGTGCCGACGCCGATGCGGGCCCGGCGCACGGCGCGCACCAGCGCGGCCGGGTCGCCGTCGGCGAGCCGGCCGACCTGCTCCACGGTGGCCAGCGTGCCGACCGCAGCGTACGAGCCGTCCACCCGCGGAACCAGCAGGACCTGCGGCTTGCCGGTGCCGGTGGCGGCGGCCCGGGCGGCCTCGACCGCGGCGCGCACCTCGGTGTCCTTCAGGTCCAGCGGGACGACCATGCCCGGCAGGACGACCTCGTCGTCGAGCGGCAGCACGGGCAGGGTGAGCGGTGCGGACGTCGATGCCATGATCTCTCCCCAGTCAGCGAACTTGAGTCGACCTGACTAAGGCCTGGCGACCGCCGGATGTTCCCGGCGTCCAGTTCGCTGTGAGCGAACACGCCCCGACGAGGAAGGCACCGCACCCGACCGCGTCAAAAGAGCCCTAAGAGAACACCAAGCGCGCCTTAAATGATCCTGAGCGAACGCCCCGGCCGCCCGGAACGCCCCGGCCGGGCGACGGCGTCAACGCGCCGGCCGCACCACCCGCGCGGACGCCGCACCGGGAGCCGTCGCGGGAGCCGTCGCGGCGGCCCGGCGCGACCTGGGCGGGCGCCGCTCGACCCGGCGCAGCCAGCGCCACAGCGCGACCCCGGTGAGCACGGCCGCCGGGTGCCCCACCCCGGTGATCACGTCCTCGTCGGTGGCGATCTGCTGGGCGATCATCAGCCCGACACCCCCCAGCGCGAGCAGTCTCCCCGGCCGGGGGAGCAGCCCGGCCACCGCGCCCAGGCAGGCGAGCACGCCGTAGCTGACCCCGACGTCCAGGTGGTCCATCGCCTCGGGCGCCATCCGCCCGGTCTCCACCGCGACGATCACCACCCCCTGGGAGAGCAGCGTCGCCGCGACGTGCCCGGCCGCGAACACCGCCGCGGCCCGGGCCGGGCCGACCCTGCGCTCCAGCGGGGCGAGGGTGAGGGCGAATCCCCACAGGTACGGCACCCACACCTCGCCGGCCACCCAGAATCCGCTCAGCACAAGGGCGCGCAAAGGATGCTGGAGCAGGTTGTGGCCGTCCGAACTGGAGGCCTCCCGCAAACGCTGGACGAGTTCCGGATCGGCGAGGTTCGCGAAGGTCGTGGTGGCTCCCACGACGGCGAGGTATCCGAGTGTGAAGGGCGTTCCGCGGGGCGTCGGCACCCGTTCCAGCAGCCATTCCAGGACGCCCGTGCGCAGCCCGAGCCGGAGCATTCCGTACGGCACCCCCGGAGCACCGCGCCCGTCGGCAAACCGCCCGAGACCCGCCACGCCGCCTCCGCTCCACGCCACAGCCACCGGCTCCCGCCCTGGGCCCAACGTACCGGCGCGCGCCGCGGATCCCGCCCGGCCGGATGTTGTCGTGGCCACGGTACGTCGAGGTTCTGAGAGGCACCTGGGAGAAGCCCGTGAAGACCGCCCCCGTGATGGACCGCGGGATTCCCGACATTGGTCCAGACCTTCTCCCCATCAACGCGACAGCAGGGCCTCTGACCGGCGACTTGGCGTCAACTCGACTGCATACGTACCGTTACGCAGAGAAAATTCGCCGGGTAAGGTATCGGCCCGTGCCCACTCGTGCAGTGGGTCCGAGGGCGGCCCGACAGCCGGCCCACGGGCCGGAAACATCCGGTCCACCTGCCGGGAAGCATCCGCTGTCCGTACGCTGCGAAGTGCGCGGGAGAAGTGGGCGGCCGACCATCCGTCCTCGGCTCCCGATCGCGCGACGGGACGGCGGACCCGGCACAGTCCACGACGGAACAAGACTACGAGCGGAGCCCGCCATCCCCACAGGTGGCCGGCCCGCAGCCCTGGGGGCGGTGGCGTGACCGTGACAGAGATTCAGCAGGACAACCACAACACCGGTGGCACTGTGAGCAGCCAGCGCAGAGTCCTGGTGGTGGAGGACGAGCCCACGATCGCCGAGTCGATCGCCGCCCGGCTGGGCGCCGAGGGCTTCAAGGTCGCCGTGGCCCACGACGGCCCCGGCGCGGTCGACGGCTTCCACACCTGGCAGCCGGACCTGGTGGTCCTCGACATCATGCTGCCCGGCTTCGACGGCCTCGAGGTGTGCCGCCGGATCCAGGCCCAGCGCCCGGTGCCGGTGCTGATGCTGACCGCCCGCGACGACGAGACGGACCTGCTGGTCGGCCTCGGCGTGGGCGCGGACGACTACATGACCAAGCCGTTCTCGATGCGCGAGCTCGCCGCCCGCGTCAACGTCCTGCTGCGCCGCGTCGAGCGCGCCCAGCAGGCCGCCCGCACGCCCGCGCTGGGCAGCCTGCGGTTCGGCGAGCTGGAGATCGACCACGTGCAGCGCAGGGTCCGGCTGGCCTCGGGCGACGTCCACCTGACGCCGACCGAGTTCGACCTGCTCGCCTGCCTGGCCGCCCAGCCGCGCGCCGTGCTCACCCGCGAGCAGCTGCTGGCCGAGGTCTGGGACTGGACCGACGCGTCCGGCACCCGCACCGTGGACAGCCACGTCAAGGCGCTGCGCCGGAAGATCGGCGCCAGCTGGATCCGCACCGTCCACGGCGTCGGCTACGCGCTGGAGGCCCCGCTCTCCTGACGTCGTCGCGGGCGACGGGCCACCGGGGGGCCCGCGTCCCGGACGACGCCGCGCCACCGCGCGGGGAGACGACGCGGGGACCACAGGGGACCATGACCTTTCCACAGCAACGCAACGGGGAATCCGACGGCACGCGGCCGCAGAACCTGGCCGCCCGCGCCGCCCGCCGGGTGTGGGCCGACATCCGGCCGCTCGACCCGGTCCGCTCGATCAAGGGCAAGCTCACCCTGCTCGTGATCGTCTCCGTGTTCCTGGCCACCGGGATGGTGGTCGTGGCGATCCGGTCCGAGACCCAGATCCGGATCATCATGGTCTTCTCCATGATCGCCTCGCTGCTCTTCATGCAGTTCCTCGCGCACGGGCTGACCGCCCCCCTGCGCGAGATGACGGCCGCCGCCCGGGCGATGGCCTCCGGCGACTACAGCCGCCGGGTCGAGGCGGCCTCGCGCGACGAGATCGGCGAGCTGGCCGCCGCCTTCAACGCCATGGCCGCCGACCTCCAGGCCGCCGACCGGCACCGGCGGGAGCTGGTCGCCAACGTCTCGCACGAACTGCGCACGCCCATCGCCGCGCTGCGCGCCGTCCTGGAGAACGTGGTGGACGGCGTCGTCCAGCCCAATCCGGCGACCCTGGAGGCGGCGCTGGAGCAGACCGAGCGGCTCGGCCGGCTGGTCACCCACCTGCTCGACCTCTCCAAGATCGACGACGGCGTGGTCGACCTGGACGCCCGCCCCTTCGAGGTGCGCGAGTTCCTGGACGGCGTGCTGCGCGGGGTCACCGTGGACGGCGCGACGGCCGGCGGCGCCTTCTCCCGGCGCGGGGACGTCCGGCTGGCCCTGGAGGTCAGCCCGACCGGCCTGACCGGCGTGGCGGACCCGGAGCGGCTCCACCAGGTGGTCGCCAACCTGGTCGACAACGCCTGCAAGCACTCCCCGCCCGGCGGCACCGTGACGGTGCGGGCGAGGCCGGAGGGCGATCCGGGCGGCCTGCTGCTGGAGGTCGAGGACGAGGGCCCCGGCATCCCGGCGGCCGACCGCACCCGGGTCTTCGAACGGTTCGGCCGCAGCGGCACCGCGACCGCCGCCGGACCGGGCTCGGACGGCGGCACCGGGCTGGGCCTGGCCATCGCCCGCTGGGCGGTCGACCTGCACGGGGGCCGGATCGCGGTGGCCGAGTCCCCGCGCGGCTGCCGGATCGAGGTCAGGCTGCCCGGACAGCGGCACGGCGAAGGTCGGGACATTTGTCACAGATCCGACACAGGCGCATACGAAGATCATTAAAGGATTCGACCGAGTTTTTGTCCGCTTTGGTCCGGGTATGAGCCCTGTTCGGCACCGATCGGTTCCCCTCAGATGCGGCTTTCTAACGCACTTTTTCAGCCAAAGTGCAGGTCAGCACTGTGATCTGGGCGACGCCTGGGCCCCGGGGACTGCGCGATCACTGGTCAGGGGCGTAGCCTTAATCCCCGCTGTCCAAACATCCCAAAAGGAAGCGGAAGAGGGCGGTTGCCGCCGTGTCGCCACAGTCCCCTGAAACCCCCAACAGCTCGGCAAGTTCCACTGGCTTCGGCCCCAATGAGTGGCTCGTCGACGAGATCTACCAGCAGTACCTCCAGGACCCGAACTCGGTCGACCGAGCCTGGTGGGACTTTTTCGCCGACTACAAGCCCGGTACCGAGGTGACCCCAGTGACCCAGGCCGCGACCCAGGCCGGCCCCACGCCGACCCCTGCCGCTGCCCCCGCGCCCGCCGCCGCTGCCGCGCCGGCCGCGCCCGCCGCCGCTCCGGCCCCGGCCCCGGCCGCCGCTCCGGCTCCGCTCGCCGCCGCGCCCGCCGCGCCTCCGGCCCCCAAGGCCGCCGCCCCGGCGCCGGCCGAGCCCGCCGCCGCCGGCCCCGAGCTGATCCAGCTGCGCGGCCCGGCGAAGGCCGTCGCCACCAACATGGACGCCTCGCTGGAGGTGCCGACCGCGACCTCGGTCCGCGCCGTGCCGGCGAAGCTGTTGATCGACAACCGCATCGTCATCAACAACCACCTGCAGCGCGCCCGTGGCGGCAAGGTCTCCTTCACCCACCTGATCGGCTACGCCCTGGTCCAGGCCATCAAGGCCGCCCCGGGCATGAACTACAGCTACAAGGTGGAGAACGGCAAGGCCTTCCTGGTCAAGCCGGAGCACGTCAACCTCGGCCTGGCCATCGACCTGGTCAAGCCGAACGGCGACCGCCAGCTGGTCGTCGCGGCCATCAAGAAGGCCGAGACGCTCGACTTCTTCGGCTTCTGGCAGGCCTACGAGGACATCGTCCGCCGGGCCCGCGCCAACAAGCTGACCATGGACGACTTCACCGGCGTCACTGTCTCGCTGACCAACCCCGGCGGCATCGGCACCGTGCACTCCGTGCCGCGCCTGATGCAGAACCAGGGCACCATCGTCGGCGTCGGCGCCATGGAGTACCCGGCCGAGTTCCAGGGCTCCGCCCCGGAGACCCTGTCCCGCCTGGGCGTCTCCAAGATCATGACGCTGACCTCGACCTACGACCACCGCGTCATCCAGGGCGCGGCGTCCGGCGAGTTCCTGCGCGAGATCCACCGCCTGCTGCTCGGCGAGAACGGCTTCTACGACGAGATCTTCGAGTCGCTGCGGATCCCGTACGAGCCGGTCCGCTGGGCCACCGACGTCGCCACCACCCACGACGACGAGGTCAACAAGACCGCGCGCGTCATGGAGCTGATCCACTCCTACCGGGTCCGCGGCCACCTGATGGCCGACACCGACCCGCTGGAGTACAAGCAGCGCAAGCACCCCGACCTGGACGTCACCACCCACGGCCTCACCCTGTGGGACCTGGAGCGCGAGTTCGCGGTCGGCGGCTTCGGCGGCCAGAAGATGATGAAGCTCCGCGACATCCTCGGCCTGCTGCGCAACACGTACTGCCGCACCGTCGGCGTCGAGTACATGCACATCCAGGACCCGAAGCAGCGCAAGTGGCTGCAGGAGCGCCTGGAGAAGCCGTACACCAAGCCGGAGCGCGAGGAGCAGCTGCGGATCCTCCGCCGCCTGAACTCGGCCGAGGCCTTCGAGACCTTCCTGCAGACCAAGTACGTCGGGCAGAAGCGCTTCTCGCTGGAGGGCGGCGAGTCGCTCATCCCGCTGCTGGACGCCACCATCGACGCCGCCGCCGAGCACCGCCTCGACGAGGCCGTCATCGGCATGGCCCACCGCGGCCGCCTGAACGTGCTGGCCAACATCGTCGGCAAGCCGTACGGCAAGATCTTCGGCGAGTTCGAGGGCAACCTCGACCCGAAGTCCATGCACGGCTCCGGCGACGTCAAGTACCACCTGGGCTCCGAGGGCACCTTCACCGGCCTGGACGGCGAGACCATCAAGGTGTCGCTCGCCGCGAACCCCTCCCACCTGGAGACGGTCGACCCGGTCGTCGAGGGCATCGCCCGCGCCAAGCAGGACATCCTGGACCAGGGCGGCACGACCTTCCCGGTGCTGCCGATCCAGGTCCACGGCGACGCGGCCTTCGCCGGCCAGGGCGTCGTCGCGGAGACCCTGAACATGTCGCAGCTGCGCGGCTACCGCACCGGCGGCACCGTGCACGTCGTGGTGAACAACCAGGTCGGCTTCACCGCCGCCCCGGCCAGCAGCCGCTCCTCGATGTACTGCACCGACGTGGCCCGGATGATCGAGGCCCCGATCTTCCACGTGAACGGCGACGACCCGGAGGCCGTGGTCCGCGTCGCGCGGCTCGCCTTCGAGTTCCGCCAGGCGTTCCACAAGGACGTCGTGATCGACCTCATCTGCTACCGCCGCCGCGGTCACAACGAGGCCGACAACCCGTCGTTCACCCAGCCGCTGATGTACGACCTGATCGACAAGAAGCGCTCGGTGCGCAAGCTGTACACCGAGGGCCTGATCGGTCGCGGCGACATCACCATGGAAGAGGCGGAGCAGGCGCTCCAGGACTTCCAGGGCCAGCTGGAGAAGGTCTTCGCCGAGGTCCGCGAGGCGGCCCAGGCTCCGGCCGACGCCACCGCCGGCAAGCCGGTCGCCGACTTCCCGGTCTCCATCCAGACCGGCATCTCCCAGGAGATGGTCAAGCGGATCGCCGCCTCCCAGGTCAACTTCCCGGACTGGCTGACCGTCCACCCGCGCCTGCTGCCGCAGCTGCAGCGCCGCGCCGCCTCGGTCGAGGACAACACCATCGACTGGGCGATGGGCGAGACCCTCGCCATCGGCTCGCTGCTCATGGAGGGCCACCCGGTCCGCCTGGCCGGCCAGGACAGCCGCCGCGGCACCTTCGGCCAGCGGCACGCCGTCCTGATCGACCGCAAGACCGGCGAGGACTACACCCCGCTGCAGTACCTCACCGAGGACCAGGCCCGCTACACCGTCTACGACAGCCTGCTGTCGGAGTACGCGGCCATGGGCTTCGAGTACGGCTACTCGCTGACCCGCCCGAACTCGCTGGTCATGTGGGAGGCGCAGTTCGGCGACTTCGTCAACGGCGCGCAGACCATGGTGGACGAGTACATCGCCTCCGCCGAGCAGAAGTGGGGCCAGCACTCCGGCGTCACCCTGCTGCTGCCGCACGGCTACGAGGGCCAGGGCCCGGACCACTCGTCCGCCCGCCCGGAGCGCTTCCTCCAGCTGTGCGCGCAGAACAACATGACGGTCGCGATGCCGACCCTGCCGTCGAACTACTTCCACCTGCTGCGCTGGCAGGCGCACAACCCGCACCACAAGCCGCTGGTCGTCTTCACCCCGAAGTCGATGCTGCGTCTGAAGGCCGCGGCGAGTGCGACCGAGGAGTTCCTGTCCGGCTCGTTCCGCCCGGTCATCGGCGACACCACCGTCGACCCGGCGCAGGTCCGCAAGGTGGTCATCACCTCCGGCAAGTTCTACTACGACCTGGCGGCGGCCCGCACCGAGCGCGGCGTCACCGACACCGCGATCGTCCGGGTCGAGCGGCTCTACCCGCTGCCGGTGGCCGAGCTCCAGGAGGAGCTGGCCCGCTACGGCGAGAACGTCCAGTTCGTCTGGGCGCAGGAGGAGCCGGCCAACCAGGGTGCCTGGCCGTTCATCGCGATGAACCTGGTCGACCACCTGCAGGTCGTCATCGGCCGCACCGGCGGCGACGCCCGTCTGCGCCGCGTCGCCCGCACGGCGGCCTCGTCCCCGGCGGTCGGCTCGGCCAAGCGGCACGCCGCCGAGCAGCAGGCGCTGGTCGAGGAGGTCTTCGCGCTCTGACGCGCCGAAGCCCCGCGCTCCACGACGCCCGCGGCCCCGTCCTCCCCACCGGGAGGGCGGGGCCGCGGGCCGTTCGTGCCCCGGCCCCGGTTGCGGCTCCGCGACCAAAGCGGAACCGCCGTGCGCGAGCTCCTGGCGGGTCGGTAGGTCATGCCTCGCCGTTCGTCGGCCCCGGGCGCGTGATCGAGCAGGCGGACCCGGCCTCCGGGGCCGCCAAGGTCACCGTCGGCACCTGGCGGGCCGCCTGACCGCACTATCCTGACCAGGTCAATCCCCGTCTGACCGGAGCGAACCGTGTACTTCACCGACCGAGGCATCGAGGAACTGGAGAACCGGCGCGGCGAGGAGGAGGTCACCCTGGGGTGGCTGGCCGAGCAGCTGCGCACGTTCGTCGACCTCAACCCGGACTTCGAGGTCCCGGTCGAGCGGCTGGCCACCTGGCTGGCGCGGCTCGACGACGAGGACGACGAGTGACCCGGTGACGGCCCGCCGCGAGGCCCGGGAGGCAACCGCCTCCCGGGCCTCGCGCGTGTCCGGGGCCGGGCCGACCGCCCGTAGGGGCGGTCTCGGGGACGGATCGGGGTCGGGATCGGGGGCAGGCGCGCTTGACTCTGCCAGTACGCGATATATCGTCTTTAAAAGAGAACGCGATACATCGCGATCGCCAACGGGAGGCGGCAGAAATGAGCCAGTGGACGGTCGAGGGCACCGAGAGGATCACCTTCGACGAGACGGTGCGCGCGCTGCACGTGCGGACCATCGACGGCACGGTGAACGTGGTCGCGGCCGAGGGCCCGGCCCGCCTGGAGGTCACCGAACTGGTCGGCGAGCCCCTGCACGTGACCCTGGTGGACGGCGTCCTGACGGTCACCTACAAGGACATCAACAGCTGGGGCGAGTTCGGCGACTGGATCAAGTCGGTCGGCTCGGTGAAGAACTTCTTCGGCACCTTCAAGCGCAAGCGGATCGCCGCCGTCACCGTGACCGTCCCGGTCGAGGTCGAGGTCAGGGTCGGCACCGTGTCGGCCGACGCCACCGTCAGCGGCGTCAGCGGGCACGTCTCGGTGCAGAGCGCCAACGGCGACACCACCCTCGCCGGGGTGACCGGCCGCATCGAGGCCGGCACCGTCTCCGGCGACGTGGACGCCCAGGCGGTCGGCGGCCGGCTCAAGGTCAACACCGTCTCCGGGCAGCTCACCGTGATCGCCGGCACCGCCGACCGGATCCAGGCCAACACCGTCACCGGCGCCGTCACCCTGGACCTCGACGTGGCCGGCGAGACCGACGTCAAGGTGAACACCGTCAGCGGCGCGGTCGTGGTCCGGATCCCCTCGCTGGCCGACACCACCGTCGAGGCCGGCTCCACCAGCGGCGACGTCTCCAGCACCTTCGAGGAGCTCCAGATGAGCAGCACCTGGGGCGCCAAGAAGATCTCGGGCCGGCTCGGCGAGGGCCGCGGCAGCCTCAACGTCACCACCGTCTCCGGCGGGGTCACCGTGCTGCGCCGTCCCGACGCGGAGGAGGACGGCCCCGTGGTGGTCAAGGAGCTGCCGGCCGGCCCGGGCACCCCGAACCTCAGCAAGGAGGCCTGAGATGACTCCCGTGTTCGGCCACGGCCGGCTCCGCCTCTACCTGTTGAAGCTGCTGGACGAGGCCCCGCGGCACGGCTACGAGGTGATCCGGCTGCTGGAGGAGCGCTTCCAGGGCCTGTACGCCCCCTCGGCCGGGACGGTCTACCCGCGGCTGGCCAAGCTGGAGCAGGAGGGGCTGGTCACCCACAGCACCGAGGGCGGCCGCAAGGTGTACCGGCTGACCGACGCAGGACGCGCCGAACTCGAAGCCCGGCAGGGTGAGTTGGACGAGCTCGAAGTGGAGATCCTCGACTCCGTGGCGCAGCTCGCCGGGGCGATCCGCGAGGACGTCCGGGACAGCGCCAAGGACCTGCGCGAGGAGCTGTGGAACGCCGCCAAGCAGGCGCCGCGGCCGGAGCGCGCCGAGGGCGGCGACCCGTGGGCCGGGCCCTGGGGCGACAACGAGTCCTGGCAGCGCGCCAAGGAGGAGTTCGCCCAGTTCAAGCAGCAGGCCAAGGACCAGGCCAAGCGCGCCCGGGAGCAGGAGAAGGCCGCCAAGGCCAAGGCGAAGGCGGCCGAGGAGGAGGCCCGCCGGCTGCGCGAGCAGGCCAAGGCCTCGCGCACCGCCGCCCAGCAGGAGGCGCTGCGGATCAAGCGCCGGGTCGAGCAGCAGGTGCGCGAGCACGCGGCGAAGGGCGACTGGCCGACCGGGCTGGCCGAGGGCCTGTCCGAGCTGACCAAGGGCCTCGCCGGGCTGGCCGACGCGGCCCGCTGGGGCCACGGCTCGGAAGAGCCTCCGGCCGGGCCCGCCGAGCGGGTCACCGTGACCCGGATCGACCTGGACGAGGACCGGCCCGGCGACGCGCCGGCCGACCTGCCGGCGTGGACCCGCACCGACCCGGCCGGGGACCCGTCCCGCGAGCTGGAGCGGCTGCTCGACCGCTTCCGCGACCAGGTCCGCGACGCGGCCCGGGACGGCGGGGTGGGCGCGGACGAGCTGGCCGAGGCCCGTGCGGTGCTGGGCACCGCGGGCGAACGGCTGAAGCGGCTGCTCGGCCGGACCGACTGAGCCGGCGGTCCGGAGGGCGACGGCCCGGTGTCCCGTTCGGGAGGCGCCGGGCCGCCGCACGTGCGGTCGGGCGGGTCGGGCGGGTCGGGCGGGGCGACCCGGTCGGGCCGGGCGTCAGGGGGTGAGGACGATCTTCCCGAAGACGTCGCCCCCGGCGAGCCTGGCGAAGCCGTCCCGGGCCTCGGCCAGCGGCAGCACCGAGTCGATCACCGGCCGGACGCCGGTGTTGGCGCAGAAGGCGAGCAGCCCGGCCAGCTCCTCCTTGGTGCCCATGGTCGAGCCGACCACCTTGAGCTCCAGGAAGAAGATCCGGTTGAGCTCGGCGGAGGCCGGGCTGGGGCCGGAGGTCGCCCCGGAGATGACGATGGTGCCGCCCGGGCGCAGCGACTTCACCGAGTGCGACCAGGTCGCGGCACCGACCGTCTCCATGACCGCGTCCACCCGCTCGGGCAGCCGGGCGCCGCTCTCGAAGGCCGCGTCGGCGCCGAGCTCCACCGCCCGGGCGCGCTTGGCCTCGGTCCGTCCGGTGACCCAGACCCGCAGGCCGGCCGCCTTGCCGAGGACGATCAGCGCGGTCGCCACCCCGCCGCCCGCCCCCTGCACCAGGACGGTGTCGCCGGGCCTGACCCCGGCGTTGGTGAACAGCATCCGGTAGGCCGTCAGCCAGGCGGTGGGCAGGCAGGCGGCCTGCTCGAAGCTCAGCCCGGCGGGCTTGGGCAGCAGGTTCCAGGTGGGCACCGCGACCTTCCGGGCGAAGGTGCCCTGGTAGCGCTCGGTCAGGATGGACCGCGGCTCGTCCGGGCCGACCCCGTGGCCGCTCTGGCCGATCACCGAGTGCAGGACCACCTCGTTGCCGTGCTCGTCGACGCCCGCGGCGTCGCAGCCGAGGATCATCGGCAGCCGCTCGGCGGGCAGGCCGACCCCGCGCAGCGACCACAGGTCGTGGTGGTTGAGGCTGGCGGCCCGGACCGTGACCACGCTCCACCCGGGGCGGGCCTGCGGCTCGGGGAGGTCGCCCAGCTCCAGCCCGCTCAGCGGGTCGGCGGCGTCGGTACGTGCGGCGTAGGCAGCGAACATGCCACCGGACGATAGCCGGGACGGCCGGGGCCGGGAACCACGCGAAGGTGTGACGCGTGTCCCGGCCCCGGGCCGTTCGGCGAATCCGGTCGGATCGTCAGATCCGCGCCACGCCCTCGGCCCGGGCGGCCTCGGCGACGGCCTTGGTGACCGCCGGCGCGACCCGCTCGTCGAACGGCGAGGGGATGACCTTCTGCGGCGTCAGCTCGTCGGCCACGACGCCGGCCAGCGCCTTGGCGGCGGCCAGCTTCATGCCCTCGGTGATCCGGGAGGCGCGGACCTGGAGGGCGCCCGCGAAGATGCCCGGGAAGGCCAGCACGTTGTTGATCTGGTTCGGGAAGTCGCTGCGGCCGGTGGCGACCACGGCGGCGTACTTGTGCGCGACCTCGGGGTGGATCTCCGGGGTGGGGTTGGCCATCGCGAAGACGAACGCGCCCTCGGCCATGGTCGCGACGACCTCCTCCGGCACGGTGCCGCCGGAGACGCCGATGAACACGTCGGCGCCGGCCAGCGCGTCGGCCAGCGTGCCCTTGACCCCGGTGCGGTTGGTCCGCTGGGCGATCTCGGCCTTGACGTCGGTGAGGTCGCCGCGGCCCTCGTACACCACGCCCTTGCGGTCGCAGACGGCCACGTCGCCGATGCCGGCCGCGACCAGCATCTTGGCGATGGCGATGCCGGCCGCGCCGGCGCCGGAGATGACGGCCCGCAGCGATCCGATCTCCCGGCCGGTCACCTTGGCGGCGTTCCACAGGGCGGCGGTGGTGACGATCGCGGTGCCGTGCTGGTCGTCGTGGAAGACCGGGATGTCCAGGGCCTCCTGGAGCCGGCGCTCGATCTCGAAGCAGCGGGGCGCGGAGATGTCCTCCAGGTTGACGCCGCCGAAGGAGGGCGCGAGCCGGACGACGGTCTCGACGATCTCGTCGACCCCGGTGCAGGCGAGCGCGATCGGCACCGCGTCCACGCCGCCGAACTGCTTGAACAGGATGGCCTTGCCCTCCATCACCGGCAGCGAGGCCTGCGGGCCGATGTCCCCGAGGCCCAGCACGGCGGTGCCGTCGGTGACCACCGCGACGGTGTTGGACTTCCAGGTGTAGTCGTTGACCAGTTCGGGCTGCTCGGCGATGGCCGTGCAGACCTTGGCGACACCGGGGGTGTAGGCGAGGGACAGGTCGTCCGCGTCGCGCACCGGGACGGTCGCCCGGATCTCCATCTTGCCGCCGCGGTGGAGCGCGAAGACCGCGTCGACCGGATCGTCGGTGTCCTGGGTGCTGCTGTGAATGATCTCCGCTGCCACGATGACCTCTTCGTCATTGATCTGGCGAGGACGCGCGGCCGACGGACAGGACGACCCGGCCGGAAACCGGAAACCGGGTACGCCGAAGCGAACCCGGGGGCCAGGGTCGGGGCGCTGCCGTCGGGCGGCGCCCTCGGATGAGGGTGTTATGGGGTCTTGTGTTGTCCGCGTTGTGCTTCCAGGCCGAGCGTAGGTCGGACGGAGGCATCGCACCTATGCCTTTTCGTCCTCGTCACGTACGGTTCACGCCGCGCTGTCGCATCACAGGGGCCCGGCGTCGGAAGCGCCGGGCTCCGGCGGCGGCAACGGCATGAGCGCACGCGCACCCGCAGGAGTGAACGCAGAGCCGAAGGGGAGTCGGCGCCCCGGATACGGAGCCGCGTGAGGACTTCCGTTCCCGGGCACCCCGAGCCTGTCGGGGCTCGTCGGTCTGGTTCGAGCGTTCGGGGGTCACCCGGTAACGAATTCTGACACACCCGCCGCCGGGCCCGGCAGGCCGGGATGGCAGGATCGCTTGTCCGCCATTTCGCGTACACCCTCGCGACACGCCGTGGCGGCCGCTCGTCCCTCCCACAGGAGCCGCCCTCATGCCTCACGTCCGCCCCGCCCGTCGTCAGATCCCGGCCGCCACCGCCCTGGCCGTCGCCGGAGCCCTGCTGCTGACCGGCTGCGGCGGCGGGAAGGCCGCCGCGGAGGATCCGGTCAAGGACCTGCGCGGCAAGCTGCCGAAGGAGCGGCGGGCGGCCGGGGTACTGCGGATCGGAATGGACGTCAACTACGCCCCGGTGGAGTTCAAGGGCCCGGACGGCGCCCCGACCGGGCTCGACCCCGACCTCGCGGCCGCCCTCGGCCGGATCCTCGACGTGCGGGTCGAGTTCGTCGACACCCCCTTCGACAAGCTGGTGCCGAACCTCCAGGGCAAGCAGTACGACCTGGTGATGTCGGCGCTCAGCGACACCCGCCGGCGCCGCGACGCCGTGGACGAGAACGGCAAGCCGGCCGGGCCCGGCGTGGACTTCGTGGACTACTTCATCGCCGGCACCTCGATCATCGTCCCGAAGGGCAACCCGAAGGCGATCAAGGGCCTGGACGACCTGTGCGGCAAGACCGTCGCGCTCCAGCAGGGCACCACCCAGGACGAGATCGTCACCCGCCAGGTGGCCGTCTGCGCCCGGGCCGGCCGCCCGCCGCTGACCCCCCACAAGCTGGACACCGACGCCAAGGCGCTGGCCGAGGTCGCCTCCGGCGCCGCCGCGGCCGGACTGAACGACTACCCGGTGGCCGCCTACGCGGCGAAGACCACCGACGGCGGCGGCCGCTTCGAGGTGACCGGCGGGCAGTCCACCTCCAACCCGTACGGGATCGCGCTGCGCAAGGAGGACGGTGCGCTGCGCGACGTGCTGGCCAAGGCGATCGACCAGCTGATCCGCAGCGGCGAGTACGACAAGATCCTGGCCAAGTGGAACGTCACGGCCGGTGCCGCGCAGAACGCGGTGGTCAACGGGGGCATCTGAGCGGGCGGACGGCGGGCGGAGGGCGGGCCTCCCGATGCGGTACGGACCGGTCCGCATACCTATGCGCAGAGTGACAGTGGTACGGGATAAGTCCGAATAGCGGACAGCGCGACCCCTCGTTATCCGATTTTGATCTGGATGAGGGCCACCTGACTGTCGTCAGATGGCAGGATTCCCCCCATCTCGGATCGAGCCGGCCACAGGTCGAGACAGTCCGGTCAACGTCCACCTCGGCGGAGGGTGGCGGAAGCAGTACCTCGTACAACCCCGGGCGGCTCCCCCCGCGCCCGGGCAACTGCACGACCCGGCCTGCACGTACGACGACGTACGGCGACACGCACCCGTACCGAGCCGCGCAGCTCGCCGTTCCGGTGCGCCGCTCCCGCGGCGCGCTCCGCCCGACCTCTCTCCCCCAGGATGGAGATCCCCCTCATGACCACCCGTACCCAGCGCAGCCGGCTCCTCGCAGCCGGTGTGGTCGCCGCCTCGGTCTCCCTCGTGCTGACCGGTTGCAGCAGCAGCAAGAGCGAGAGCAGTGGCGCCCCCAACGCCTCCGCGACCGTCAACGAGGTCAAGGCCGACCCCAAGCTGGCCGCGCTCGTCCCGGACGACGTCAAGGCCGCCGGCAAGCTCGTGGTGGGCGCGGACGCCTCCTACGCGCCGGACGAGTTCAAGGACGACAGCGGCAAGGTCATCGGCATGGACGTCGACCTGGCCAACGCCATCGCCGCCAAGCTCGGGCTGAAGGCCGACGTCCAGGACTCCGGCTTCACCGCGATCATCCCCGGCATCCAGTCGAACAAGTTCCAGCTCGGCATGTCGTCCTTCACGGACAACAAGGAGCGCGAGCAGATCGTCGACATGGTCACCTACTTCAACTCCGGCAGCGCCGTCGCGGTGAAGAAGGGCAACCCGGAGAAGATCGACCCGAAGGACCTCTGCGGCAAGAAGGTCGCCGTCCAGACCGGCACCACCCAGGCCGACGAGATCAAGGACACCCGCGACCCGGACTGCGCCAAGGCCGGCAAGCCGGGCATCCAGAACGGCGGCGACAAGTTCGACCTCCAGACGGACGTCACCAACGCCGTCGTCTCCGGCCGCGACCAGGCCCTGATGGCCGACTCCCAGGTCGTCGACTACGCGGTGAAGCAGTCCGGCGGCCAGCTGGAGAAGGTCGGCGAGACCTACGGCGTCGCCCCCTACGGTGTGGCCCTGTCCAAGGGCTCCAAGCTCACCCCGGCCATCCAGGGCGCCGTCCAGTCGCTGATCGACGACGGCACCTACAAGCAGATCCTCAGCAAGTGGGGTGTCGAGGCCGGCGCCATCGACAAGTCGGTCGTCAACGGCGCCGTCTGACCCTCGCCCGCTTCACCTTCTCCCCCGAGGCCACACCGTGAACTCTTTGGACAAGGGGACGGCGGAGAAGGGGCGGCCTGAGATCATCAAGGCCGTCCCCGTCCGCCACCCCGGACGCTGGGCCGGCGCCGTCGTCATCGCCGTACTCGCGGCGATGCTCGTGAGCGCCCTCTTCACCAACCCCGCTTTCAAGTGGGACATCGTCGGTCAGTACCTGTTCCACGACAGCATCATGCACGGGCTGCTGGTGACGCTGGAGCTGACCGTTCTCGCCATGCTCATGGGCGTGGTCGGCGGCATCGTCCTCGCGGTGATGCGCCTGTCCCCGAACCCGCTGCTGGCCGGCGTCGCCTGGGTCTACATCTGGATCTTCCGCGGCACCCCGGTGCTGGTGCAGCTGGTGTTCTGGAACTTCCTCGGCCTGATCTGGGCCAAGCTGTCGGTCGGCGTCCCGTGGGGGCCGGAGTTCTGGTCCGAGCAGACCAACGTGCTGATCCCGACCTTCGTCGCCGCGCTGCTGGGCCTCGGACTCAACGAGGCCGCCTACATGGCGGAGATCGTCCGCGGCGGCATCCAGTCGGTGGACGAGGGCCAGACCGAGGCCGCGCACGCGCTCGGCATGAGCCGGTTCCAGACCATGCGCCGGATCGTCCTGCCGCAGGCCATGCGGGTGATCATCCCGCCGACCGGCAACGAGACCATCTCGATGCTGAAGACCACCTCGCTGGTCTCCGTGATCTCCCTGGAGGAGATCTTCCGGGCCGGCCAGGTCATCTACTCCCGGAACTACCAGAACATCCCGCTGCTGATCGTGGTCAGCCTCTGGTACCTGTTCTTCACCTCCGTGCTGACCATCGGCCAGTACTACATCGAGCGCCACTACGCCCGGGGTTCCAACCGCACCCTGCCGCCCACCCCGCTGCAACGGCTGCGGGGCCTGTTCGCCGGCAAGCCCGCTCCGAAGACGACCGCCGACGTCGTCCCGGGACTCGAGGGAGGTGGTCACGTATGACCGACCTGACCAAGCCCCCCGCCGGGGCCGCCGCGGCCGCCGAGCCCATGGTCCGTGCCGAGAACGTGCACAAGTCCTACGGCCCGGTCGAGGTGCTCAAGGGCATCGACCTGGAGGTCAGACAGGGCGAGGTGTTCTGCCTGATCGGCCCCTCCGGCTCCGGCAAGTCCACCTTCCTGCGCTGCATCAACCACCTGGAGAAGATCAACGGCGGCCGCCTCTGGGTGGACGGCGAACTGGTCGGCTACCGGCAGCGGGGCGACCGGCTGCACGAGCTCAAGGACCGCGAGGTCGCCCTCAAGCGGCGCGACATCGGCATGGTCTTCCAGCGCTTCAACCTGTTCCCGCACATGACCGCGATCGAGAACGTCATGGAGGCGCCGGTCCAGGTCAAGGGCGAGAGCAGGGCCGACGCCCGCGAGCGCGGAATGGCCCTGCTGGAGCGGGTCGGCCTCGCCGACAAGGCGAAGAACTACCCCTCGCAGCTCTCCGGCGGCCAGCAGCAGCGCGTGGCGATCGCCCGCGCGCTGGCCATGAAGCCCAAGCTGATGCTCTTCGACGAGCCCACCTCCGCGCTCGACCCGGAGCTCGTCGGCGACGTCCTGGACGTCATGCGCGGCCTCGCCGAGGAGGGCATGACCATGGTGGTCGTCACCCACGAGATGGGCTTCGCCCGCGAGGTCGGCGACGCCCTGGTGTTCATGGACGGCGGTGTGGTGGTCGAGTCCGGCAACCCCCGCGAGGTGCTCACCGACCCCCAGCACGAGCGCACCAGGGCCTTCCTGTCCAAGGTGCTCTGACCTTGTGCTCCCGGCGCCCGGCAGGCCCTTCCTGCCGGGCGCCGACCCCTTCCCGCCTGGGAGAAGAGGCCGGAGCCCGGTACGGGTAATAGGCTGGAGGCAGGAAGCCCGTTACCGAATCCTGGAAGGACCCCTGTGGAGCTCGCCGCCTACGCCGATCTCGCCGTTCGGCTGGTGAACACCGAGGAGCCCGAGCGCGGCACCGACACGCTGACCTCCGTGGAGGCCGTGCGCGGCCTGTTCTCCGAGGCCTCGCGGGCCGCCGCCCTCGCCGACGAGTCCGACCTGCCCCGGCTGCGGGCCGTGCGGACCCGGCTGCGCGGGGTCTTCGAGGCCGCCGCCGAGGGGGACGAGGTCCGCGGCGTCGACCTCCTGAACAGCCTGCTGATGGAGTACCCCGTCAGCCCGCTGGTCTCCGGACACGACTACCTGGACGACGCCGGGCGGCCGCGCTGGCACCTGCACCTGGCCGACAACTCCCCCACCGCCACCGCGCACTTCACCGCGGTCGCCTGCATGGGCCTGGCCGTCCACCTCACCGAACTGGGCGCCGACCGGCTCGGCATCTGCCAGGCCACGCCCTGCCGCAACGCCTACCTGGACACCTCGACCAACCGCTCCCGCCGCTACTGCTCGGACCGCTGCGCCACCCGCGCCAACGTCGCCGCCTACCGGGCCCGCAAGCGCCAGGAGGCGGAGGCGGCGAGCCGGGCCTAGCCACGGCCGCGCGTTGTGAAGACCGGCCCTGGGGCGTGTCTGACAATTCCCGCCGGGCGTGCGACGCCAATTGTCAGACACGCCCTAGACCCAATGCCGGTGACTTTAGGTAGTGGCGTGTGGCGTGATGGTGGGTGTTGCTGGGTGTGGTGGTGGCCAGTTGCGGTGTTGGGCGTGTTTGAGGGG
>NZ_JBSFWR010000108.1:0-28847 GCF_053594915.1 Kitasatospora sp. NPDC002543
ACCGTCTACCCGTACGGGGACGCGGCGCCGAACGCCTCGAACCTCAACTTCCTGCCGGGGGAGACCGTCGCCAACCAGGTCGTGGTCCCGCTGAACGGCTACAGCACGTCCGAGAGCCTGACGAAGCGCCGCCCCGCCGCCAGCAGCTCCGGTACCCCCGCCGCCACCCCCGGGGCGGTGCCGCCGCCCGGGTGGTTCATGTGCCCGATCACGATCGCGCCGGGCGGGGCGGAGGCCACCTGCCGCCGCACCTCGGCGGCCCGGTACGTCGCCCCGTCGTCCCCGTTCACGGAGAAGCCGGCCACCCGCTGGCCCAGGTCGGCGACCACCCGGGTGGCGACGTCGTCGTAGTGCGCGGTGCCGGAGCGGAAGAACCGCGGCGGATGCCCGAGCAGCTCGGTGAGCTTCCGCGCGTTGCCCGCGACCTCGTCGTACACCTCGCCGACCCCGCCCGTCCCGGCGATGCCGTACGCGGAGCGGCCGGTCACCGAGAGCGGGCGGTGGACGGTGCCGTGGTTGCCGATCTCGAACAGCGGGTCGGCGGCGAGCCGCTCGAACTCGTCCGGGTTGGCGTCGATCCAGCGGGCGTTCAGGAAGAGCGTGGCCGGCACGTCGTGCGCCCGCAGGAAGTCGATCAGGCCGGCGTCGTAGCCGTTGCCGCCGGGGCCGCCGCAGGCGTCGAAGGTGAGCGCCGTGGCGGCCTCGCCCTCCGGCAGCTCGGTGGTCACCCCGGACACCTCCAGCCCCCACTCGCTCGGGGCGAGCGGGCCGTAGCGCTCCACCACCTCGGCCCGGGTCACCTCGTGCGGGGGCTGCTTCGCGGGCTCGGGCGCGGACGTCGCGGCCGCTGTCGGTGTCGGTTCCGGGGCGGACGTCGGCCCGCCGGTGCCCGCGGCGCCCGCGGTGGGCGCACCGGACGGCCCGTCGGATGGCCCACCGGACGGTTCCGCCACAGCGGAGGCGGGGGGCGAGCCGGTGCCCGCCGCCCTGGCCCCGCACCCCGCCAGGGTTCCCCCGGCCACCGCCATGAGCAGCGTCCGCCGACTCACCGACACGCTCGTCTCCCATTCGCGCCGTTCCTCAGCCAAACCGATGACATGACAATGAACCGACCATTCGTCACTCCCCGCAACTCGCCCAGGCCCCCGGCCGGCCCCTCTTCACCGGCCCGCCCCACCGCCGTGGGCCCCGACTCACCCCCGACTCACCCCCGGTTCACCCGCCGGGGTAGGCACGCGAGCGACCAGCCCACCCCGATCCGGAGGCCCCGATGCCGACCGACCCCAGCACGCCGCGCCCCCACCGACCGTCCGACCAGCCGTCCGACCAGCCGTCCGGCCAACCGGCCCCGCAGCCGACGGCCCGGCCCACCCGGCCCGCCCGCCGGGACCTCCTCCGCACCGGCCTCGCCACCGGCGCCGCCACCGCGTTGGGCCTCGCCACCACCACCGGCCAGGCGGGCGCCGCCCCCGCCGACGGTCCCGGCGCCACCCCCGCCGACCGCACCCTCACCCTCACCGGCCACCTGCCCACCGGCGCCCCCGACTTCGTGTACCTCCCGGTCGACGTGCCCGAGGGCGTCCGCGAGCTGGCCGTCTCCTACCGCTACGACAAGCCCCCCGTGCCGGCCGGCACCCCCGGCAACTCCTGCGACATCGGCATCTTCGACGAACGCGGCACCGACCTCGGCGGCCCCGGCTTCCGCGGCTGGTCCGGCGGCTTCCGCACCGAGTTCAGCCTCTCCCGCGGCGCCGCGACCCCCGGCTACCTCCCCGGCCCGATCAACCCCGGCACCTGGCACGTGGTGCTCGGCCCGTACCAGGTCGCCCCGCAGGGCCTGGAGTACCACGTGGAGGTCACCCTGCGGTTCGGCGCCCCCGGGCCGAAGTTCACCCCGCAGTACCCGGCGGAGCGGGCCCGCGGCCGCGGCCGGGCCTGGTACCGGGGTGACTGCCACCTGCACACCGTCCACTCCGACGGGCGGCGCAAACCCGAGGAGGTGGCCGCCGGGGCACGCGCGGCCGGCCTGGACTTCATCGTCTCCACCGACCACAACACCAGCTCCTCGCACGCCGTCTGGGGCCCGCTGGCCGGCCCCGACCTGCTGATCCTGCCGGGCGAGGAGATCACCACCCGCAACGGCCACTGGCTGGCCCTCGGTCTGGAGCCCGGCCAGTTCGTCGACTGGCGCTACCGCTCGCGCGACGAGGAGTTCCCGCGCTTCGTCCGCCAGGTGCACCGGTCCGGCGGCCTGGTCGTGCCCGCGCACCCGTACTGCCCGTACGTCGCCTGCCAGTGGAAGTTCGGCTACGAGCAGGCCGACGGCGTCGAGGTGTGGAACGGCCCCTGGACGTACGACGACGAGTCGGCGGTGGACACCTGGGACGGCCGGCTCGCCGTCGCCCTGCGCGAGGGCCGCTCCTGGCTGCCCGCCCTCGGCAACAGCGACGCCCACAGCGAGCCCCAGGTCATCGGCTCCCCGCACACCGTCGTGCTCGCCGAGGACCTCACCCGGGACGCCGTCCTCGACGGGCTGCGCGCCGGGCGCAGCTGGCTGGCCGAGTCCTCCGCCGTCTCACTGAAGTTCACCGTCACCGGGAACGGCCGCCGGGCCGGTATCGGCGAGGAACTGACCGTCCCCGCCGACGCCCCGCTGGACGTCCGGCTCACCGTCTCCGGCGTACCCGGCGGGACGGTCCGCCTCCTCACCGACGAGGGGCAGATGCACCAGGAGTCGCTGCCCGCCGACGGCTCCGGCACCGTGATCTGGCGCACCACCGCCTCGCTCGCCGCCTACGTCCGGGCCGAGGTGCGCCACCCGAGGGCGGACGGCACCCCGGGCAAGGGCAACTCCATGGGCCCGGACCTGCCGTGGGGCCCGATGGCGGCGCTCACCAACCCGGTCGTGCTGCGCGCCGGCGACCGGTAGCGGCCCCCGGAGCGATCCCCCGAGCCGCCCCCAAGCGGCCCACGACCGTCGCCGGCTGCCCCTCCGACCCGCCCAGGAACCGGGTGGGGGACGACTCGGACCACCCGTTTGGACTAGGTTGATCCCCGAAACGCATCAGTCGTAGGGACGAGGCGGTCGGTTGTCCGGATATGGGCCGACCAGCCCCTTCGCACTCCGACCGCCCCGCCCCGGCTACCCGACCGTCCCCGGCCCGCGAAGGGATCAGCAGCTGTGAACCGTACGACCGTAGGTGGGCCGGAGCTCGGGGGCGGCCGGGGCGCCGGGGGCGTCCTCGTCCTCGTCGACCCGGCCGGGGCCGGGAACAGCCCGGTCGCGGAGCTGCTCGCCCGGGAGCTGAACCCGAGCGTCCACCTGCGGACGGACGACTTCCTGCGGGTCATCCGCAGCGGCCAACTGCCGCCCCACCTGCCCGAGGCCGGGCGCCAGAACGCCACCGCCCTGGCGGCCGCCGCCCAGGCCGCCTTCGCCTACGCCACCCGCGGCTACCAGGTGGTGGTGGAGGCCTCCGTCGTGCCCTCCGCCCTCGACACCTTCCGCCGCGAGAGCCGCGCCACCGGCGTCGCCCTCCACTACGTCGTCCTCCACCCCGGCCGGGGCCCCGAGGACACCACCCACACCCTCGACACCACCGACCTCACCCCCGAGAGCACCGCCGGCTCCGTCCTCACCGTCCTCACCCGCCGCAGCCACCTCCTCGGCTGGTAGGCGGCCGGGCCGCCCTCCGCACGCTCCCTCAGGCCCCTCCTCGGGCGCCCTCAGGCCCCTCAGGCCCCCACGGCGCCGTCGATCGCCTCCCGCAGGAAGTCCGCGTGCCCGTTGTGGCGGGCGTACTCGTGGATCAGGTGGAGCATCACCAGCCGCAGCGACACCTCGGCGTCCCACCGGGCCTGGTAGCCGGTGACGTCGAGGGATTCGGCGGCGAGCTCGATCCGGCGGGAGTGCTCGACCTCGGTCCGCCAGGCGTCGAAGGCCTCGGCACCGGTGGCGCCGTCGGAGTCGTACGCGGCCTGGTAGTCGCCGTCCTCGGACCAGACCAGCGGCAGGTCCTGCCCGTCGATCACCCGGCGGAACCAGGTGCGCTCGACCTCCGCCATGTGCCGGACCAGCCCGAGCAGGCTGACGGTGGAGGGCGGGCTGGAGCGCAGGCGCAGCTGCTCGTCAGTCAGGCCCCGGCACTTCAGGTCGAGGGTCGCCCGGTGGAAATCGAGGAAGCCGCGCAGCATCTCGCGCTCGCCGCCGGTCAGCGGCGGGGCGGGGCGGTCGTCCGGGACGTTCACGGCGTTCGCGGTGTTGGCGGCGTTGACGGCGTTGACGGCGTTCGCGGCGCTCACGGTGTCGTTCTCCTCACGGTGATCGGGATCCCCGCGGACTGTAGCGAACCCTCCGGCCCGTCCGGAGGTCATTTTCCCCGGCCCCCGCGGCGGCCTGTCACATCCGCACACCCCGCGGTGTCCTGATGTCCGGCACCCCAGCCGACCCACCGCCCCGGGAGGACACCCCGCCGTCGCCACCTCCCCCGCCGTCACCGCCGCTCCCACCGTCCCCCGAAGCCCCCTCCATCACGTACCGTGTTCGGACCACCACAGGTTTGGGTACGTACCTCGGCGCGCCCGACGGCCGGGCACCCACGGAGCAGGAGACCCAGCGGCCCATGGACCACAACCGCATCCCCCCGACCGTGCGCCGCACCTACGGCGCCGACGACCTCAGCACCGCCCCGTCATTCGCCGGAGGCTTCATCAACTTCGGCTACTGGCAAGGGATCGACCTCACCGCCCCGACACCCGAGGACCGGGTGTACAGCCAGGAGCAGCTGTACCGGCGGGTGCTGCGGGAGTTCCCCGAACCGCGCGAGCGCCTGCGGCTGGCGGAGGTGGGCTGCGGCCGCGGCCTCGGAAGCGCTCTCGCCCTGCGGGAGTTCCGCTTCGCGGCGGTGACCGGGGTGGACATCCACCCCGACCAGATCGAACGCGCCCGCGCCGTCAACGCGAGAGCCCTGGCGACGTACCCCGATCGGCTGGCGTACACCCTCGGCTCGGCGGACGAACTCCCGTTCTCCGACGGCTACCTGGACGGCGTCTTCTCCGTCGAGGCCGCCCAGCACTTCCGCGAACTGACCGGCTTCGCCCGCGAATCCGCCCGCGTCCTGCGCCCCGGCGGCCGCCTCGCCGTCACCACCTTCTTCACCGCCCCCGGCCCCGACGCCGCCGAACGCCTCAAGATCATGCTCGCCAGCTTCGCCGACGGCCTCGACGTCCCCCACCCCCTCGACGCCTTCACCGCCGACCTCACCCGCCACGGCTTCACCGACGTCACCACCGAATCCGTCGGCGCCGACGTCTGGCCCGGCTTCGACCGCTACCTCACCGACACCGTCCCCACCGCCCACTGGTCCCGCCACTTCCTCACCGCCTGGCGCGACAACCTCCTCGACTACCACGTCATCACCGCCACCCGCATCTGACCCCGCCGAACGCCCGGGCAACCACAGGCGGAGGGGCACGCGAAGGGGCGCCGCTCCGGGTCGGGGGTGTCCCGAAGCGGCGCCCGCCTCAGATCTCCGCGCGGCGCAAGGTCTTCCAGGTGACCGCCGCGCTCGCGGCGATCGCCAGGACGAGCGATCCGAGGATCGCTGCGGCCAGCATGGGGACGTTCAGGTTCAGCCCGACGTCCGCCTCGGTGACCTGGGAGAGCCCGGAGGCCATCCCGGCCAACGGCGGCAGCGTCACCAGCACCCCGAGCACCGCGCCGACGCCGACCACCAGGGAGGTCTCCCCGACGGCGAACGCCAGCAGCTGCCTGGTCGTGCCGCCCGCCGACTTCATCACCGCGAAGTCACGGCGCCGTCCGTGGGCGGCCATCGCCATGCTGTTGGCGACGGCGATCCCGCTGTAGCCGACCGCGATGACGATCAGCATCGCGGCCAGGTTGTCGGTCAGTCGGGCGTCGGTGTCGTAGTCGTCCAAGGCGTACTGGACCGCGTCGTGCACGGCGGTGCCGGGAACGGTGACCGGCTTCGCCTGCTCGGGGACGAAGACGTCGTCGTTGAGCGCGGCCGGGTCGTGGCCGCGGACCAACCCGCGGGGCATCACGAAGTCGCCCCGGGCCGGGTCGTCGGGCAGGACCTCGGCGATGCCCAGCTGGACGGTCGCACCGTCGGCGAAGCGCACCGGGTACCGGTCCCCGGCCTTGACCCCCAGCCAGGCCGCGATGGACTCTCCGAGCACCGCCTGACCCGGGCGGTCCCACGTCGGGTCCCGGGAGCCGAGCGCGTCGATCACCACGGTCGAGCCGTCGGCCCTGTGGACGAAGGCACGGGTGGGCAGGGAGGCCTTGCCGACCGGATTGGCGCCGACCACCTCGTCGGTGTTGCCGGGGGTCCCGTCGTTGGTGATGATCACCTGGCCGGCGAGCTTCAGCGCGTCACCGGCCGGGTAGGCCACCCGCATCGTCTCGACCATGCCGCTGAGCAGCACGGCGAACCCGACGGCCGCGATCACCGGGGCCGCCATGGAGGCGGCGCGGCGCGCACTCGCCGTGAGCTCGGCCCGGATGAGCATCGGCCCGGCCGACCCGACCCGGTCGAACGGGCTGGTCACCGCCCGGCCCACCGGCCCGACAAGGACCGGGGCGAGCAGCGCGGCCGCCACGATCAGCACCATGGTCGCCGCGATCGCCATGGTGACCCGGCTGTCCGCGGCGGCGGTGGCGGTCATCACCGCGCACACCGCTCCGAGGCCGAGCACCACCAGGCCCGAGATCAGCCGGGGTCGGCTCATCGACCGGCTACCGGAACGGCTCTCCAGCAGCGCCTCCAGCGGGGCCACCCTGGCGGCCGACCGACTCGCCGCCCAGGCGCCGATCACGCTGACGCCGACGCCGATCGCGGCGGCGGTCAGCAGCGGCCATGCCGCCACCCGCACCGCGAGGTCCGGCGGGGCGACGTCCAGGCGCAGCAGGATGTCGCGAAGGAGTGGCGCGGCCGCGACGCCCGCCAGGCAACCCGCCACCGAGCCGAGCGCACCGACGGTGGCGGCCTCGCCCAGGACCATCCGGCGCACCTGGCGCGGACTGGCACCGATCGTCCGGAGCAGGCCGATCTCACGGCGACGCAGCCCGGTCGCGAGGACCAGCACGGAGGCGACCACGAAGGTCGTCGTGAACAGACCCAGGGTGGCCATGGCGGCGATCAGCTGGGTGCCGAGGAACCGCTTGTGGTCGACGTGCTGGGGCTGGATCGTGGAGCGGGCGTCGCCGGACACCACACTGCCCTGATCTCCGACCGCGGTACGGGCCGCCGCGGCGATCGCCCCGCTGGTGGTGCCGGCGCCGCCGACCAGGGCGATCACCCGAACGCCCGGGTCCCGTTGGGCGGCGGACTCGTCACTGAAGAAGTAGCCGGGTCCGTCGACCGTGCCGACGACCTCGAACTCGCTGCGCCCGGGGGTGAGGTTCAGCGTCTCCCGCTGCCCTGCCGCCACACCCAGTGAGCGGTCGACGACGACCTCGTCGGTTCCGCTCGGAGCTCGGCCCGAGACCAGGTGGTACGGGGCCAGTCCGGTACTGGAGAAGCCGTGGCCGGCGTCGGCCGCGCCTTCGTCGGTGACCGGCCGGCCGTCCCGGAGCAGCTGGGCGTAGAAGGTTCGGTCGACCACGGCGGCGTCCACTCCGGGCACCGCACGCAACTCGGTGAGGAGCGCGTCCGCCTCGGCCTTGTCCCACGGGACCCGGTCCTTCGGGCTGCCGTTGCGGTCGGTGGCCTGGGGCGGCAGCACCAGCGCGGCGGCGCCCTCCAGCCGGGGCTGGACGGTCGGCTTGGCGGAGTCGTGGATGACCAGGGTGGTCGAGATCAACGCGACGCCGACCAGGACCGCCACGAACGAGGCGAGGAAGCCGGTCCAGCGCTCGCGCACGTTGGCGATGACCAGCATCAGGACTCCAGTCGGGTCATGTGGGCCGAGATGGCCGCGGCGTTGCGGGCGTCGGCCTCCCGGCCGAGGGTCACCCGGTCGGCGATCCGGCCGTCCTTGAGGAAGACCACGGTGTCCGCGACCGCGGCGGCCACCGGGTCGTGCGTGACCATGATCGTGGTCTGCGCCTCCTGGTCGACCAACCGGCGCAACAGGCGCAGCACTTCGCGCGAGGCGCTGGTGTCCAGCGCGCCGGTGGGCTCGTCCGCGAAGAGCACGTCGGGGCGGGTCACCAGGGCACGGGCGAGGGCGACGCGCTGCTGCTGGCCGCCGGAGAGCCGGCTCGGTCGGTGCCCGGCCCGCTCGGCCAGCCCGACCGCGCTCAGCGCCGCGGCGACCTGGTCACGGCTGACCCTGCGGCCGGCGAAGCGGGAGGGCAGCTCGACGTTCTGTGCGGCGGTCAACGACTCGACCAGGTTGAAGGCCTGGAAGACGAACCCGATGTGATCGCGCCTCAACTTGGTGCGCTCGCGCTCGTTCCGCGCACTGATGTCCACTCCTGCCACCATCACCTGGCCGTCCGTCGGCCGGTCCAGACCCGCGGCGCACTGGAGGAGGGTGGACTTCCCGGAACCGGACGGTCCCATGATCGCGGTGAGGGTTCCGCGCGGAAACCCGAGCGAGACACCGTCCAGCGCGGTCACGGCCCGGTCGCCCGAGCCGTGGACCTTGCGAACGGTGTGGAGCCGGACCGCGTCCGGGGCGGGAGCCTGCTTCGTAGTCGTCACGAAGGGCATTCCACCCGGTCGGCGGACCACCGGCATTGATCCGGGCTCTACTTCACAGGTAGTGCCAGCACTATCCCGCCCCGTGCGCCCCGGGGTTAGGGTGCCTTTCGTGCATCCCAGAACGGCATGGCAGGCGATGGCCCAACGCCCGTTGAGCTTCCTCACCTCCAGTTGGCCGTGGCGCTCAGTGGCCTACCTCGCGAGCGGCGTCCTGGTCGGAGCCGCCGCCGTGGCGGTGCTGGCGGCCGGCCTGGCGGTCGGTCTGGTCCTGCTGGTGGTCCTGCTCGGTGTGGCCCCGCTGGTGGGTGTCGTCCTCTCCTCCGTGACGGTGGCGACCATCGAACGGCACCGACTGCGACTGGTCGACCTCGACGACACCCCGGATCCGCACCGGAGGCCCAGCCGTCCGGGCCCGCGCGTCTGGGTCGCCACTCGGCTGAAGGAACCGGTGACCTGGCGCGAGCTGGGCTTCACGCTGCTCTCGGCCGCCGCACTGTGGTGGCTGGACCTGCTGGTCCTGGCCTTCTCCTTCGGCCTGCCCGCGCTCTGCTTCGAGGCAGCCGACAGCGCCACCTGGCCATGGGCCGTCCTCGGAAGCCTCGTCCTCCTGGCCTCCCCGTACACGGTGACCTCCTGGGCCGGCGCCCGCGCCGCACTCGCCCGGGCCCTGCTCGCCCCGCGCGACGAGGAACTCGGCACCGCCCTGCGGGAGGTGCACGCGTCCAGGGTCCGACTGATCGACGCCTTCGACGCCGAACGGGTGCGGATCGAACGGGATCTGCACGACGGCGCGCAACAGCGGCTCATCACTCTGGGGATGACCCTCGGGCTCCTCCAGTTGGATGTCCCACCGGGATCGCCGCTGAGTGCGCAACTGGCCCAGGCGCAGGAACAACTGTCCGCCGCGCACGAGGAGTTGCGCAGCCTGGTCCGCGGGCTGAATCCACCGGTCCTGGCGGACAACGGGCTGGCCGCGGCCGTCCGGGAACAGGCCAGCCGCTTCCCGATACCGGTCGAGGTGGACCTGCACCTGCCCGGACGGCTTCCTCGGCACGTCGAGACCAACGTCTACTACCTGATCAGCGAGGCCATGACCAACATCGCACGCCACAGCGGCGCCAGGAAAGCCAGTGTGTCCGGCCGCTACCACGCCGACCTGCTCGTACTGGAGATCTCGGACGACGGCCACGGAGGAGCGGACCCGGCCCTCGGCAGCGGCATGACCGGGCTCGCCGACCGTCTCACCGCCGTCGACGGGCGCATGCGCGTGTCGAGTCCGACGGGCGGCCCGACCCTGCTTCACGTGGAGATCCCATGCCACTTCGGGTGATCGTCGCCGAGGACGCCGTCCTCCTGAGGGAGGGCCTGGTCGGCCTGCTGCAACGCTTCGGGCACACCGTCACCGCCGCCGTCGGCGACGCGGACGCCCTGAGCGAGGCCGTCCACACCGAGCGGCCGGACCTGGTCGTCACGGATGTGCGGATGCCACCGTCGAACAGCGACGACGGGCTGCGGGCAGCCGTGGCGCTGCGCCGGACGTACCCGCGGCTGCCCGTGGTGGTGCTGAGCCAGTACGTCGAGCAGTCCTACGCGATGCGCCTGCTGGACTCGGACAACGGCGACGCGGTCGGCTACCTGCTGAAGGAACGGATCGGTGCGGTCAGCGACTTCATGACGACACTGGACCGGGTGGCCCGCGGCGGCACGGTGGTGGACCCCGAGGTGGTACACCAACTGGTGCGACTCCGCCAGGACCCGCTGGAGCGGCTGAGCACGCGCGAGAAGGAGGTACTGAGCCTGATGGCGCAAGGAAAGTCGAACGCGAATCTCGCCGCAGAACTCTTCATCAGCGATGCCGCCGTCAACAAGCACATCGGCAGCATCTTCACCAAGCTCGACCTGCCGGTCGACACCGACGGACACCGCCGAGTCCTGGCGGTTCTGCGCTTCCTCCAGGCGTGACCGGCCGTGGAGCCGACGCCGCCACGGGCAGCGGCACCCGGAAGCGTTCGCCGACCACGCCCGCGCACGCGCATCGACCCGGTCCGGGAGGTCGGGCTCCATCGCCACGGCGCCGCGTCCTCGCTCGTCCAGGGGCGTCCCGGGCGATCACGGAATCGTCACATCGCCCGCGCCGAGCGGTGCGCGCCGATACGGTCGCCCCCAGTATCCGCACAACGTTTCAGAGGAACCCATGCGTCGCACCGCCCTCGTCCTGCTCGCCGCCGGCCTGACGGTCGCCGTCGCCGCGTGCTCCGGCCCCGGTTCCCGGGGCGACAAGCCTGCGGTGGGCGCCGCCGCCGTGACGTGGGGTGCGACGGGCGCCGGGGAGAGTCCTGCCGCGCCCTCGGCCGTCGCCACGAAGACGGCTGCGGCGCCGGGTCCGCTGTCGGGCAGTGCGTCGGCGACGTTCGCCGTGGTCGCCATGACCGTGCAGAGCGCGAAGTTCGGCCGGTCGGTGACGGCGGAGGACGATCCGAACCACCTGCTCGGCCGGCCCGGCCAGTACACCTCGAAGGTCACGTTCACGGACTCGCGCGTCAAGGAGGCCGATGTCGAGGGCGAGGACGCCGACTCGGTGGCCCGCGGCGGCGCCGTGGAGGTGTTCGCCACCGAGGCCGACGCCAAGGCCCGCGCGCAGTACATCCAGGGCATCGTCAAGTCCCTGCCCGCGGTGGCGGAGTACGACTTCGTCCACGGCACCGTGCTGATCCGGGTGTCCAAGCTCCTGACGCCCGAGCAGGCCGACGGGTTCAAGGGGGCGATCGGGGCCTGACGCCCGGGCGGGCCTACCCTGGTGCTCGGCAGGGGGAGGGTGGGGCGTGGGCTCGGCGGTGCGCGGGAAGTTGCGGGTGGGCGCGGTGGGGATCGGGGTCGTGGTGTCGGCGTGCTACGCGTGGGCCTCGGCGGGGGACGGCGATGCCGACTATCCGTTGCCGTACAAGCGGCGGGACGCCTCGGTCCTGCGCCGTATCGCGCTCGCCGATCCGTCCACGAGGAACATCGCCGTCGCCGCGGACGACCGCACGATCACGATGGAGGTCGCCTGGGGCGGCTGCGACTACCGGCCCGACCTGGTGGCACGGGAGTCGGACGAACGGGTCGCCCTGCTGCTCCGGCGCCGCGACGCCTCGGGGCCGAACGTCGGGTGCGAGGACGGCGGCATCGCCGAACTGAAGGTCGTGCTGCGCCGGCCGCTCGGTGGCCGGACCCTGACCGACGCCCTCACGGGTGGGCCCGTCCCCCACGCCCGTGCCGAGTAGCCGGGCGGGGGCGGGTGTCACCAGGGGCGGCGGTGGAGGGCCATGTGGACGGTGTCGACGACCTGGATCAGCGCGGCGCGGGTGGTGCCCGTGGGGTGGAGTCCGCCGATGAGGAGGAAGCCGTGCATCACTCCCTGGTAGCGCGCCGAGACCACGGGGACTCCGGCCGCCCGTAGCCGGGCCGCGTAGGCCTCGCCCTCGTCGCGCAGCACATCGGCCTCCGCGGTCACGACCAGGGCCGGGGGCAGCCCGGCGAGTTGCTCCAGTGAGGCGCGCAGTGGTGCGGCGGTCGCCTCCTGCCGCTGCCGGGGTTCGGGCAGGTAGTCGTCCCAGAACCGGCGCATGTGGTCCCGGTGCAGGAAGTAGCCGGTCGCGAAGCGGTGGTAGGAGGGGGTGTCGAAGTCGGCGTCGGTGACGGGGTACAGGAGCACCTGGTGCGCCAGCGCGACGTCGCCGCGTTCCCGGGCCAGCAGCGTCAGCGCCGCCACCAGGTTGGCCCCCGCCGAATCGCCGACGGCGGCCATCCGGTCCCCGGCGAGCCCGATCTCGCGGCCGTGCGCGTGGATCCAGCGGGCTACCCCGTAGCACTGTTCGACGGCCACCGGGTAGCGGGCCGCGGGCGCCCGGGCGTAGTCCACCCACACCACCGCGGCGTCGGCGCCGAGCGCGAACTCCCGTACCAGCCGCGCGTAGCAGTCCGCGTCGCCGAGCGACCAGCCCAGCCCCGGCAGGAACAGCACCACCGGGCTCGGCTCGACCGCGCCGACGGGCCTGGTCACCTGGACGTGCACCCGCCCGGTCGGCCCGCACGGCAGCGCCAGCCACTCCGAGGTGGTCCCGTACGGATCGTCCTCGCACTCCTCCTCGCACACGGCGCCGGCCCGTCCGTCGTCAGCGTCGTCAGCGGCGGCGTCGGCGGGGACGGAGAGGAAGGAGAGGTCCGGCAGCTCCGCCTCGGGCCGGCCGTCCCGCGCGTCCAGGAACTCCTGGAGCGCCCGGTCGAGCACCGGACGCCCGTGGGGCAGCGGGGTGGGATCGGACAACTCATCACTCCTGGCCGGATCGTGAGGGCGCGGCGACGCGGCGCCCGCCCTGGCGTGGGCTCGTTCCGCGCCCGAGGGGAGTCCGGCCCTCCGGCGCCGTGGGCGCGCCACCCGACGGTACTGCCGAAGGGCCGGGCCCATTGGCCTGATCGTGCACGGAGTTCCCTCAGGATAGGCGACCCGCCGCCCGGCACCCCGCCGCACCGCCCCACCACGGCGCGACGACCGCCGCAGCCCGACGGACCACCACGGCGCGACGACCGCCGCAGCACCCGCGCTCAGTCCGCGCCCAGTGCCTCGCTCAGCTGGCTGCGGGAGGTGATCCCGAGCTTCGGGAAGATCCGGTACAGGTGGGTGCCGATCGTCCGGGGCGACAGGTGCAGCCGGCGGCCTATCTCCTTGTTGGAGAGTCCCTGCGCCGCCAGCCCGGCGATCTGGACCTCCTGGGGCGTGAGCAGTTCCCGGTCGGGACGGCTCTGGCCCTTGCTGCCCTCGCCCGCCGAACGGAGTTCCTGGGCCGCCCGTTCGCGCCAGGGCTCCACGCCCATGGCCTCGAAGGACTCGCGGGCGATCCGCAGCGGGGTGCGGGCCTCCGTCACCCGGCGGCGGCGCCGGAGCCAGGTGCCGTAGGCGAGCATCAGCCGGGCGCGGACGAAGGGCGTACGGGACATGTCCAGGTCGAACGCCGCCCGGAAGTGCTCCTCGGCGTGCTCCTCCTCGGCGAGCAGCGCCCGGGCGAACCCCAGGCTCACCCGGACCATCTGGACCTCGCTCTCGCCGGCGGACGCGACGAGCTGCCGCAGGGCGGTCCTGGCCATGGCGCGCTGCTCGTCGCTGGTGGCGGCCTCGGCCAGCTCCGCGATGGCCATGGTCTGCATGAACGGGTGGTAGGAGGGGTCGGCCGGGTCGAAGACCCGCCAGACGCAGGAGAACGCCTCGGTGTAGTGGCCCGCCGCGAGGCCGATGAGGCCGCGCGTGATCTGGATGTACGCGAGCTTGGACGGGTCGACCACGGTCAGCCCCTGGCCCTCCGCCTCGCCGATCGCGGCCAGTGCCGTGTCCAGGTCTCCGCGGAGTGCGGCGAACTGGGCCGTCGCCACCCGCGCGCCGGTCAGCCAGCGCGGTTGGACGGTCTCCTCGGCGAGCCGTGCCGCCTCGGCGGCGGCCGGGAGTCCGGTCTCCCAGTCGACGGTGTGCACGGTGGCGAGGGCGAGCAGCACCAGCGTCTTGGTCAGCGGGCCCCGGCGTCCCTGGCGGCGCAGTCCGTCCGCCGCGTGGCGGGCGAATCCGGTGACGTGGTCGAACCCGTTCACCATGATGGCCGCGTTGCCGAGGGTGGCGGCGGCCACGACGTCGTACCCGCCCTCGCGTTCGAGGCGCCGCAGCCGGTCGATGACCGTCGCCGACGCTTCGAGCGGGGCGGCCCCCGCGAGGGTGCACACCAGGTCCGGGTGGAGTTCCGGGACGGGCAGCTGCTCGGCGGCGGTCACGACGCGCTCCCGCAGTTCCCGCCCCGGGTCGGCCCACCAGCAGCGCCACGCGGCCACCCGCAGCAGCTTCAGCGCGAGTTCGGGATCGCCGGCCTCGGCGGCCCGCTCCGCCGTGGTGACCAGCAGGTGGATCCGGGAGATGCTGGTGTCGGACTCCGACTCCAGCCATTCGCGCAGCAGGACCACCCGGGCCCGCTCCAGCACGCCCAGGCCCAGCGACTCGGCCTGTAGCACCAGCTCCGACACGCGGTCGGCCTGGCCGAGTTCGAAGCGCAGTTCCGCGGCGCCGAGCAGGCGGGCCACGCGTCCCGAGGGGACCTCGCTGAGCGCGGCGGCGCGTTCCAGCGCGGTCAGGGCCGCCGCCGGGGCGCCGCGCTCCCGCGCGCCGAGCGCGACCTTGTCGAGTTGCCGGGCCACCGCTTCGTCGGGTCGGCCGCCGGCCGCGGCCCGGTGCCAGGCCTGCCGGTCGGGCTGTCCCTGGAGGGTGCGGGCGAGCGCCCCGTGGGCGGCGAGACGGTCCGCGAGCGAGGCCGAGCGCAGGACGGCGGGGCGCACCAGCGGGTGGGTGAAGTCGATCCGGAACCCGTCGAGGCGGACCAGGCCCGCGGCCATGGCGGGCTCCAGGGAGCGTACGGACAGCTCGGTGCCCGCCAGGGCCGAGGCCGCGGCGAGCACCTCGGTCAGCGCACCGTCGTCGGCGGTGGCCGCGACCAGCAGCGCGTGCCGCGTGTCGGACGGGAGGTCGGCCGGCGGGGAGAAGGCGCTCCGGAGCCGGGCGGTGAGCACGAGTTCGGACGGCATCCCGGGCTCCGCGGGCGCCCCGCCCGCCTCCAGGGTGAGGGGGATTTCGGTCAGCGCGAGCGGGTTGCCGGCCGACAGCTCCGCCACCCGGCGGCGCGTCCCGGGGGCGAGGGCGGGGTGGCGGTCGGCGAGCAGGGCGCCGACCGCGGTCGGCGTCAGGGGCCCGAGGCGCAGGTCGCGGAGGCGGTCGGCGCCGCGCCACGCCGTTCGGTCCTCGCGGACGGCGGCGAGCAGGCCGAGGGGTTCGGTGCCGACGCGGCGGGCGATGAACCCGAGGACGTCCAGGGTCGGCGCGTCGAGCCACTGGGCGTCGTCCACGACCAGCAGCACGGGGGCTTCGGCGGCCGTCTCGCCGAGCAGGCCGAGGGTGGCCAGGGCGATCATGAAGAACCGGGAGGCGTCCTGGGCCGGCTCCGCCATGCCGAAGGCGCCCAGCAGCGCCTGCGCCTGGACGGCGGGCAGGTGCGGGACGCGGTCCGCCATGGCGCGGGTCAGCTGGTGCAGCCCGGCGAACGGCAGCTGGGCCTCGGCCCGGACACCCGCCGCCCTGAGGACGGTGAACCCGGCGTTCCCGGCCCGGGCGGCGGCGTGGTCCAGCAGGGCGGACTTGCCGGTCCCGGGGGCCCCCTGGACCAGCAGCGCGTCGCCGCGCTCGGGCAGGGCGTCGACGAGTGCGTCGACGGCCGCCAGTTCGCCGTCCCGGCCGAACAGTGTGGTGCCTGACATCCGATGTCCCTCTGTGACTGTCGCCAGCGCTCTGACCTGGACCGTTGCAGTGTAGGTGCACGCGTTGCGCGGTTCGAGTGCGCTGAGAGTCATGTGTCCGGCGACACATCGGGGACAGTCGGTTCACAGTCATCCTGCCCCCGACGTAAGTCATTCCGTGTCCCATGCTGGATGCCGTACCGACCGGAGGGAGAGGACCCATGACATCCGTGACCGGCCCGACCGGCCCGACCGGCCCGACCGGGTCCCCGGGGCACGGGACCGCGGCCCGCCGCTTCACCCGGGCCGTCTCCGTCGCCGCGCTCCCCGTGACGGTCGCTTCGGACGAGCCCCCGACGGACCCGGGACGGATGAGGACCCGGCAGCTGGGACACCTGCTCTTCATCACGACCGAGGCGGCTCCCCGCTGCTACACCCGCGGCCGGCGGGAGATCGCCCGCGATGCCCGGCAGGCCGACGGGTTCGTCGTGGTCGCCGTCATGGGGGCCACCGGTGCCGTGGTGCGGCAGGACGGCAGGACGGCCGAGGTGCCGGCGGGGGCGGTCACCTTCTGGTACACGGAGGCCCCGCACGTGGTCGACTTTCCGGGCGGCGTGGACGTCAGGGTGTGCATGATCCCCCGCCGGGCCCTCGGCGTGCGGGACGACCAGCTGGAGCGGGTGACGGCCACCGTGGCCGACGCCGGCGGACCGGTGGCCGCCCTGGTCGCGTGGTCCCTGCTGACCCTGGCCGAGTCGGCCGGGGACTGCCCCGAGTTCGTCGCCGACCGGCTGGCCTGCAACTTCACCGACCTGGTGGCCACCCTCGTCACCGAGCGGGCCGCCCGGGACACCCCCGCCGCGGAGGACTCCCGCTGCACCCGGGTGTGGGAGATCCGCGCCCACGTGGAGCGGCACCTCCGGGATCCGGAGCTCGCGCCGAGGACCATCGCGGCCGCGCACGGCATCTCCGTCCGCTCGCTCCACAAGCTCTTCGAAGGGGAGGGCGTCACCGTCAGCCGTCTGATCCAGCGCCGCCGGCTCCAGGCGAGTGCCGCGGACCTCACCCGCCGGGGCGGCGGCGACAGTACGGTCGCCGCCGTGGCGCAGCGGTGGGGCTTCACCGACGCGGCCCACTTCAGCCGGATCTTCCGCGCCTGGTACGGCATCTCACCGAGCCAGTGGCGCGACGCCCGAGACACCCACGATGTCCGTGACACCCGCGATGTCCGTGACGCCCACGGTGTCCGTGACGCCCGCGGTGTCCGTGACGCCCGCGAGACCCGTGACGCCCGCGAGACCCGCGACCCCCGCGTCGGCGCCGAGCCGACCGAGCGGCGGGGCACCCCGGGCCCGGTGTCCTGATGGCCCGTCGACCTGGGAGGAACCCGGTGTCCGCATCCCTCTCCACCGCACCCCTGTCCCCCTCCGACCGGGCGCAGAGCTGGTCCGAGGCGGTGGCCCACGCCTTCGTGCCGATGGCCGTGGACTTCCTGGAGGAGCTGCCCTCCCCCGGCTCGATCGAGGGCCACCGGCTGGGTCCGGTGCGGATATCGAGGGTCCAGGCGGGACCGCAGATGGTGACGCGCGGCAGGCGCCTGATCGCCGACGGCGACGGCGACTCGCCGTCACTCATCCTCAGCCTGCAGGAGCGGGGCACCGCGCTCAAGGAGCAGGACGGCCGGGAGGCACTCCTCCGGCCCGGCGACTTCTCCTTCACCGACACCTCACGGGTGTACCGGAAGAAGATCGAGGAGGACTTCGCCTTCACCTCCTTCGTCTTCCCCCGCGCGGAGCTGGACGTGTCGGACAGGGACCTGCGGGCCCTCACCGCGACGTCGTTCAGCGGCGGCGGGGGCAGCGCCGCGCTGGTGGCGACCTACCTGTCGCGGATGGCCCACGAGGCGCCGGGGCTGGACGAGGCCGTCGGCCGCCGGGCCGCGGCGACGGCGCTCGACCTGCTGGCGCTGTTCATCGACGACCACGGCGGGCACGCCCGGCCGCAGGGGTCGCGGACCGCGGCCTCGCTGGAGCGGGTCAAGGACCACATCCTGCGCAACCTCCGCGACCCCGGCCTGTCGCCGTCCACGATCGCGGAGGCGACCTTCATGTCCGTCCGCTTCCTCCACAAGCTGTTCCAGCAGGAGGGCCTGACCGTCGGCGGGTGGATCCGCACGCAGCGGCTGGAGCGCTGCAGCCGGGACCTCCTGCGGCCGATGGCCGGCGAGCTCGGGGTGGCGGGCATCGCCCGGCGCTGGGGCTTCGCCAACTCCAGCCACTTCACCCGCGCCTTCCGCGCGGCCTACGGCATGACGCCGAAGGACTGGCAGGTCGGCGCCGACCACGTGCGTCGCCATGACTGAGATCCGCCGTCCCGGGAGGGCCCGTGCTGCTGCTTGACCTCGACACCGTGCCGCCCCGCGAGCGGGTGGAGGCGTTCCGCCACGCGCTGACGGATTCCTCCGTGCCCAACGACATCGCGCACGAGGAGCCGGAGAACGGCATCCACGCGCGCATGGAGGCGTGGCGGATCGGCGGCCTGGACTTCTTCTCCACCCGCAACTCGGGCTTCGAGGTGCGCCGGACGGCCCACCACGTGCGCCACCACCGGAGCGACCCGGTCGTCTCGGTCTCGCTCCAGCCCCTGGGCGTCCACCGGGCCGACGTCGCGGGCCGCCAGGAGCTCCTGGGTTTCGACGACATCTGCGTCTTCCACGAGCTGTCGCCCCGCACGTACGGCTGGTCCGGCGACGGGGCGTCCAGGTCCGTGCTGTTCGACGCGAACCGCCTCGGCGTGCCGGTGGACACGGTGGTCCGGGCGTCCCAGCGGCTGCGCGCCAGTCCGCTGCACGGCCTGGTGCTGCAGCACCTGCGGGGCGTGTGGAGCGACCCCGACCGGCTGGAGGCCGATCCCGGTTCGGCGGCGCTGGCGTCCGCCACCACGGAACTCGTCCGCGCCCTGCTCCTCTCGGCCGCGCACGCCGAGGGGACCGCCGAGGTCAGGTCGACGATGGACGAGACGCTGCTCACCCGGATCATGGCGTACGCCCGGTCCCACCTCGCCGACCGCGACCTGACGCCGGAGCGGATCGCGGCGGAGCACGCCGTCTCGCTCAGGCACCTCTACGCCGTGCTCAGCGGGGCGGGGATCAGCCTGGAGCAGTGGCTGATCACCGAACGGCTCGGGAAGGCGCGGAGCATGCTGACCGCCGCGCGCTACGACCGGCTGACCATCGCCGCGGTGTCCGCCCGGTGCGGGTTCACCAGCCCGAGCCACTTCAGCCGCCGCTTCCAGGCGGCCTACGGGATGTCCCCGAGCGAGTGGCGCCGGCACGGCGGCACCGTCCCGGCGGGCGCGCCCGAGTGACCGCGGCGGCGCGCCGTCAGGTGTGCGGGGCGGGACGCCGTCAGGTGTGCAGGGCGGTGTGCAGGGTGTCCGTCAGCTGGATCCGGGCCGCCCTGGACGCCTCCGTGCCGCGGAGCCGGTCGAACAGCACGAATCCGTGGATCGTTCCCTGGTAGCGGACCGCCACGACCGGGACGTCCGCCTGCCCCAGGCGCGCCGCGTAGGCCTCGCCCTCGTCGCGCAGCACGTCGGCCTCGGCGGTGACGACGAGCGCGGGCGGCAGGCCCACGAGGGACCGGACCGGCGCGCGCAGCGGTGACACGACGGCCCGTGCGCGCTCCCGCGGGTCCGGCGCGTACTGCCGCCAGTAGTCACGCATGGCGGCGCGGCTCAGGAAGTACCCCTCCGCGAACCGGCGGTAGGACGGGGTGTCCATCGCCGCGTCGGTCACCGGGCAGACCAGCACCTGGTGGCGGAAGCGCGGGCCGCCGCGCATCCGGGCCACCAGGGTGAGCGCGGCCGCGTGCTGGGCGCCCGCGCCGGCCCCGAACACCGCGATCCGGCTCCCGTCCAGGCCGCATCCCGCACCGTGCGCGGCGATCCACCGGGCCACGGCGTACGCCCGCTCGACGGCGCCCGGGTGACGGGCGTGCTCCGGGGCGTCGTACTCGGGGATCACCACGGCCGCGTCCGCCCCGAGCACCAGGTCCGCCGTCAGCTGCCGGTGCGCGTGGGCGTCGGTCAGCATCCAGCCGAGCCCGTGCAGGCAGAGCACCACCGGCAGCGGCCCCTCGGCACCCGCGGGACGCAGGACCCGCACCCGGACCCGGCTCCCGTCCCCGCCCGGCAGGGCCAGCCACTCCTCCTCGACCTCGGGCTCCTCGCGGCCGCCGTCGTTCCAGAGGGCCGCCATCCGCGCCCTCGCCGCGGCGCCGTCCCCGGGCGGGGACGCCGGCCACGGAGTGGACGCGAGGAAGGCCCGCGTCTGCCGCCCGAGGACGGGCGGCACCCGGGGAACGTCGACGTCTTCTCGCACGGGAACTCCTCCGCGGGGCGGCACACAGGCCGTTCCCGCCGGCTCAGCCTGCGGCAGTTCCGCACCGGACGCACGAGGGCCGGGCCGTCCCTGCGGACAGGGGCAAGAACCGTGCACGGTGGGGCATCGCGCCGGTGCCACCGTGGGCCGAGGACACGCGAGAGCCCGGCCCGCCGGGCCCGCGTGGAGGGAGACGACCACGAAGGAGGACGGCCATGACCGAACAGTGGCGGCGAGCCCCGGTCGGCAGTGCCGCGTTGAAGGACCTGGTCGAGAAGCTCGCGGAGTCGCTGCACCGGTCCGTGGCCCTGGTCGACCCCTCGGTGGGACGCGTCTGTTCCAGCCGGCACTTCGACGACGCGGACCGGGCCCGCGTCCACGTCCTGCTGCAGGGACGGCCGAGCGGAGACGTCGCCCGTCACGTCCTCGCCCAGGGCGTCACCCGGTGGACGAAGCCGGGCTACGTCGAGGGCCGGGACGACCTCGGGCTGCTCCCCCGCTACTGCGTGCCGCTGCGCGAACGCGGCCGGCTCCTCGGCCTGCTGGCCGTCGTCGTCGCGGACGGCTCGCTGCCTCCGGAGGCGGTCGGGGCCATCGCCCGGGCGACGCCCGCCATCGTCGGCCAGCTGTCCGCCGACCACGAGTCGGCCGACCCGGAGAGGACCAGGGAGAAGCGGCTCCTGCTGTCGCTGCTGGGCGCGGACCCCGCCGCGCGCACGGACGCCCGGCAGCAGCTCCTGGACGGCGCGCTGCTCCCGGACGCCCCCCACGCGGTGGTGTGCTCGGTGCAGGTGGCGCGCTCCCGGATGCCCCCGGGGCAGCTGGCGACCGCGCTGCGCGGGACGCTGGAGGACGTCCTCCGGAGCCGGTCGGTGCGGGGCGCCTTCGCGGTCGAGTCGAACCGGGCCGTCCTGCTCCGGCTCGCCGACCGGCCGTGGGCGCCGGAGGCCCTCCGGGAGCAGTCCGCGCGGCTCGTGGCGGCCCTCGGCGCCGAGTTGGACGCCTCGGCCGATCCCGTCGTCGGCATCGGCGGTCAGCAGCGCGGCCTCGCCGAGGCGTGGACCTCCCACGAGCAGGCACTCGTCGCGGTGCGCGCCGCACGCCGGATGCCCGGACTGGAGGGCGTCGGCTCCTGGGACGACCTCGGCGAGTTCGCCGTGCTCCTGCAACTGCCGGACCACGCCCTGAACGAGTCGCTGCTCCCGAAGCCGCTGCGCGCCCTGCTGGAGTCCGACTGCGGGAACCGTCTGGAGGAGACCCTGCGGTGCTTCCTCGACCACGCCGGTTCGGTGGCCAGGACCACCGAGGAGCTCCGGATCCACCGCACGTCGCTGTACTACCGGCTGCGACGGATCCAGGAGATCACCGGGCTCGACCTGGACAACGGGGCGGACCGCTTCGCCCTGCACCTGGGGCTGCGGGTGCGGGAACTCCTGGTGTCCCTCGGCGCGTTCGACGACCGCCGGTACCGTCGGCCGGCCGCCGCGCCGGGCGGCGGTCTCGTCGACCGGAGCCGGGGCGCCGCCGCCTAGGGTGTGCCCCGCGGATCCTCGCCGTCCCTCCCGCACGGAACGACCGGTTCCGCGAAACGACGAAGTGGCGTGATACACAGCCCAGTTCGAACATAATTTGACGTTAACCCCACCCCGTGTATCACTTATGATCGTACAGGGACTGTGATCGTCTCGTTACGTTGTGCGGGGGCATGGCTGCGTAGCCCCAGGCCGGATGGGGCCGGGGCATTGTCAGGTGATCTTGACCATGGGGGATAGCGGTGCGGTTTCGTGTGCTCGGCCCGCTGGAAGTCGTCGCGGGTGGCCGCTCGGTGGGACTCGGAGGGATCAGGCAGCGCGCGACCCTCGGGTTCCTGCTGCTGAACACCAACCGGGTGGTGGCCAGCAGTGAACTGATCGAGGCGCTGTGGCCCGGCGGCAGATCTCCGCAGTCGGCCCGCAAGATCCTGCAGAACTCGGTCTGGCGGCTGCGCCGCCTGCTCAGCCTCGCCGAGGGCGAGGAGGAGGACGAGGGCGAGAGCGAGGACGGAAGGGCGGGCGGGAGCGGCGCGGCCGAACTGCTCAGCCAGCCGCCCGGCTACGTGCTGCGCACCGAACCGCGCCTGACGGACCTTCACATGTTCCGGAGCCTGGTCGAGCAGGGCCGCGCGGAGCTGGCGGCCGGCTCGGCGGGCGCCGCGGTGCCGCTGCTGCACCGGGCGATGGACCTGTGGCGCGGACCGGCGCTGGCCGACCTGGTGGAGACCGGCGTCGACTGGCCGGAGCTGACCTCCATCCAGAACTCCCGACTGGACGCCCTGGAGGACTACTTCGAGGCGGAGCTCACCTGCGGGAACCACCAGCGGGTGCTGGTCCGGCTGGAACAGGCCGTCGCCACCGAACCGCTGCGCGAACGCCTGCTGGGCCAGCTGATGCTGGCGCTCTACCGCTCGGAGCGGCAGAGCGACGCACTGGACGTCTACCACAGCGCACGGACCACGATGGTCGAGAAGCTCGGCCTCGAACCCGCCCGGGCGCTGCAGTCGCTGCAACGGGCGATCCTCGCCCACGAACCGGCGTTGATCCCGGCCGCCATGCGCCAGCACATCGAACTGCGCATGACGCCGGTGCCCCAGCCCCGCGCCGACCGGGTCCTCCAGGCGGTCGGATCCCGGTCGCTGGACGTGTGCTTCGCCCCGGTGGAGCCGGCGCTGCCGGGCCTGTCCGGCACCCGCGTCCTGCTGGAGCCGCCGTGCGACGACGAGCCCGTGCCCGTCCTGCCGCGGGTCTCCGAGCGTCGGGACGTCAACGGGCACGGGCCCGGGGACGTCAACGGCCGTGCGGACGTCGGCGGGCGCGGGGAGGTCGGGGGGCGCGGGGAGGCCGGGGGGCGCGGGCCCGTCAGCGAACGCAAGGACGTCAGCGTCCTCATCGTCCGGGCCCAGCTCACCCCCGAACTCCACGACGTCGAACCGACGGTGGTGGACGAGGCACTGGAGCGCATGACGGCGGTCATCCGCGAGGAGGTCGAGTGCCTCGGCGGAACGCTCGCCGCCTCGATCGGCTCGATCTGGCTGGCCCTGTTCGGTGTGCCCCACGTCGGCGAGGAGGACGCGGAGCGCGCGGTGAACACGGCGCTGACGGTCCGCGACCGCCTCTGCACACCGACCGACCCGGCGCTGTCGGCCGCCGTCCGCGTCGCCGCGGTCCAGATCGCGGTGGCCACCGGGGAGGCGCTGGTGCGCCACGACCCGGGGCAGGGATCCGTCCCGCCCTCGGTGACCGGCGCCCTGCTGGACGAGTGCCAGACCCTGCTGGAGCACAGCCGGACCGGTGAGATCCGGGTCTGCGAACGGACGCGCCGGGACACCGAGTTCGCGATCTCCTACCGGCGCGGCGGCGAGGCCGGCGGCTGGCTGGTCGGCGGGCTGCGGCAGGAGTACTCGGCCCTGCACGCCGTCCCGATGGTCGACCGCGAGTACGACCTGGACGTGCTGCGCAGCCTGATGCAGCGCACCCGGCACCAGGGCACGCCGCACCTGGTCACCGTGCTGGGGGCGCCCGGCATCGGCAAGACCAGGTTCGTCATGGAGTTCGAGCGCAGGGTCGCGGCCAACCCGGAGTCGGTACGGCTGGTGGTGGCGCGGACCCACGCCTTCGGCGGCCATCCGCTGGAGGTGGTGCGCGACCTGCTGCTCTCCTGCTGCGGGATCCTGGCCAGCGACTCCGGGACGGCCGCGGTGGCCAAACTCACCGGCACCGTCGAACGGCTGGTCGCCTCCCCGGAGGAGTGCCGGCAGCTGGTCGCCCGGCTCGCCCGCCTGGTGGACCCGGACCCGGCCGCCTGCACCGGCTGGCTGGCGACCGGCGAAGTACTGGAGGCCGTCCGGCAGTTCCTCACCCGGGCCGTGGAACAGGGCCCGCTGGTGCTCGTCGTCGAGGACCTGCACTGGGCCGACGACGAGGTGACGGACTTCGTCCAGCACCTCACGACGTCCGTCGGGGCGCTGCCGCTGCTGGTGATCGCCACCGCCCGGCCGGAGCTGCTGGCCCGCCGCCCCGGGTGGGGCGGCGGGATCCGGCACAGCGTCACGCTGGTCCTCGAACCGATCTCGGACGCCGCCATCGACCGGCTGATCGAGTTCCTGATGTCCACCGCGGACAGCGGACTGAAGAACTCGGCGGGCGAGCTGCTGGCCGCGCTGAAGGAGGCGGCCGGCGACGAACCGGCCGTCCGCCGCGACCAGTTGCGCCGGATCCTGGCATCCGGCTCGGCCTCGCTGCGCGACGAGCGGTGCAGCGGCGGCAACGGCTGGCACTCCGCCCCGCCTCAGCTGTACGTGGTGCGCTCGGACCAGGCCCGGTAGCGGGGCGCCGGAAAACGGGAGGACCGGCGGCGGACGGGTGTCCGCTGCCGGTCCTCGTCACGCGGTCAGAACGCGAACGCCGAGCGGTAGGCGGTGGGGTTCGCCGCGTGGCCGACGATCGGCGGCCAGCTCGACGAACCCGGCGTGGCGGCGGCGTTCAGGGTCGGCGAACCGGCCGCCCGCAGGCCCGACTCCACGGCGCCGTCCATGTAGCCGCTCCACCCGTTCGCGATGTCTCCGCCGGCGAACTTGACCCGCCCGTGCGGCTGCTGGATCTGGTGGAACAGCGTGGTCAGCTGGAACGGCCGGCGGAAGGCCCCGGCCCCGAGCGAGAACTCCTCGGTGTCCCAGTCGGTGGCGGTGTAGTCGACCAGCTCCGCCTGCGGGACGACCTGCTTGACGGCGGCCTCGACCTTCGTGCGGTCGTTGACGTCGAATCCGGGCTGGATGGCGAACGCCACGACGTGCTGGCCGTCGTTGAGCCGGCCCATGATGCAGATCGGGTACCCCTCCGGTGCCTCCGCGACGAACCGGCCGGCCGGCTGCTTGAGATCCAGCCAGATCTTCCGCTCATGCGGCACGCCGATCCCGGCGGTCGAGGCCAGCCGGTGCGGCTCGGGCAGCGGCGGATCGAAGGTGATGGTGCGCCAGACGTTGACCGGCACGGCCAGGATCACCTCGGGCGCGGTGAACTGCTCGCCGGCCCGGGTGGTGACGCGCGCCTCCGTGCCCTGCTGGACGATCGAGGCGACCGGGGAGTTGAGCCGGACGGTCGGCGCGGCGTCCGTGAGGATCGCGTTCAGCAGGGACACCGTGCCGTTCAGCGGCCGGTAGGTGTTGACGTTGTGGAACCCCTCGAAGGTCCCGCCGGCCAGCGCCCACCACTGCGCGAGGTGGGAGTACGCCCCGCGCTTGCTGGTGCCGCCGAACAGCGAGGTGGTGCTGGTGAGCCGGATCTCGTCGGCGGGCGCGTAGTTGAGCTGGTCGAGGCGGTCCCGCAGGGAGTAGCGGTCGGCGTCCTGCAGCAGGTCCTGGCGGGTCAGCGGCTCGAAGGGCTTCGGGAAGAGGGTGGTCGCGCCCGCGAAGTACTGGGTGAACAGCTGGGCCTGGCGCTGGTAGGCCACCGTGGCGTCGTACTCCTGGAAGCCGGTGAGGGTCGGCAGGATCACCCGGTCCGACCACTGATCGGCGGTCAACGGCACCTGGTACCGCGCGAGTTCGCGCCAGACGTGGGGCTGCGTGGGGTCGACCCAGGTGCCGCCGCGCTCGATCTGCTGGCCGCGGAAGGTGTCCGTCCAGGTCCGGCCGCCGATCCGGTTGCGGGCCTCCAGCAGGAGGACCTGCTTGCCCTTCGCCCGCAGCTCGCGGGCGGCGGTGACGCCGGCCAGGCCGGCGCCGACGACGATCACGTCGAACGCCGTCCGACCGCCCCCCTCCGCCCAGGCCGAGGGGGCGACGGCGGCGCCCGCCGCGGTGGCGAGCGTGGCGGCGCCGGCGGCCTTCAGCAGGGTGCGCCGCGGAACGCGCGGCGCGGAACGGTCGAGGCCGGCTCCCGCGTCGGCGGAGGTCGGTATCCGGCCACGATCGGTGGTTCTGCTCACGATTCTCCTTGAGGTGTACACAGGCCTCGGGGCCTTGCGCCCCACCGGCCCGGCGGTTCGCCGATCGGCGAATGAACTCCCTTGTGGCTCAGGCCTGTTGGGAGAGCGCCGGAGCCGAGGTTGCGGGCTCAACGTAACCGAGCGGCGGCGATTTTCGGTCACCCGCAGGTAACCGCCGGACGGCCGCCGGGCTCCTCGTTCCGGTAACCGCTGTGACGGAAGGGGCTGAACGGGCGCGGGGCAGGAGTGGAACGTGAGACGGAGGAGTGGAACGGGGTCCGGCGGGACGGCTCCCACCGGACACGGAAAAGCCTCCGGGGTACGGCTGGGCAGCCGTACCCCGGAGGCGGGAGATGACCGACGACGCCGCCGCGTCGTCGGGAGGTGCGTCAGGCGGAGGGCTTGCGGAACTGCTCGATCAGCGCCGCGTAGCCGTTCTCGGCGTGGCCGGACGCGATCGCGCGGTCGATGAACGCCTTGTAGAACTTCGGCAGTTCGGTGTTGATGCCGAGGGTCTCGCTCTCCTCGGCGAGGTGCTCGATGGCCGCCTGGTGGACCAGGTTGGTGGCGTCCCCGGCCGGGTACTCGCCCTCGTCGATCTGCGGGGCGTAGGCGGTGACGTAGCCCGTGACCACGTTGATCATGGTGTTGGCCAGCGGGGCGAAGGTGGTGGCCTTGACGTTCGCCGTCCCGAGCAGCGCGGCACCGTGCAGGAAGCTGTTGAGGACGCTCCACATGATGCTGAGCAGCGACATGTCGTAGAGCGCGGACAGCCCGTGGTCGGTGTCGAGGTAGGCGGTACCGGCCGGGCCGAGCGCCTGCAGCGTCGCCTCGTGCCGCTCGTAGGCCTCCTTCGGGCCGCTGTACAGGAGCACCGCGTTCTCGGTGGCGATGTCCGGCGGGATCGCCATGATGACGCCCTCGACGTACACGAGTTCACGCTGCGCCGCCCACTCGGCGGTCTCCCGGGCCTGGGTCGAGGTGCCCGTGGTGAGGTTCACCAGGACCTTGCCCTTGAGGACGTCGTCCAGCGGGTCCAGCAGGCCGTGGACGGCGTCGTAGTCGGAGACGCAGGCGATGACCAGCGGGCTCGCCTCGACGGCCTCCCGCACCGAGCCGGCCAGGGTCGCGCCCTGGGCGACGAGCTCGTCCGCCTTGCGCGCCGTGCGGTTCCACACCGTGGTCGGGTGGCCCGCCTTCACGAAGGCCGCGGCCAGGGCCTGACCCATCAGCCCGAGTCCGATGACCGTGACCGGTGCCTGGGCCGCGTCGGTGTTCGACATAAGAGATGACTCCCGTTCATTTTCCCTTGGGGTCGGAATGGCTCCCGCCGGCCGACCCGTTTCCAGCACGATGTCACCGGGAAGCGGGTGGCGGACAGTGGCAGAAGTGCCCGACATCGCAAAATTCCTGCCGTACACTCACCACATGAATCCTGGATCTGTGGCCATTGCGCTGATCAACGACACGGATATGCAGGTGTGCGAGGTCTACGAGACCGCGATCGCGAACGCGGTGTTCGGCAACCCCCAGCCCGATCTCGCCGATCCCTGGTACGACCTCCGGCTGTGTTCGATCGGCGGCCCCTCCGCCGCCGAGGCCCGGGGGTTCTCGGTGCGCACGCCGCACGGCCTGGAGGGCCTGGTCGGCGCGGACACCGTGATCGTCCCCTCGGTCCCGGACGCGGTGATCTCCCGGGGCGACCCGCTGCCCGCCGAACTCGTCGAGGCGCTGCGCGCGGCGGCCGCCGCCGGGGCCCGGATGGTCTCGCTCTGCAACGGGGCGTTCGCGCTCGGCGAGGCGGGCCTGCTCGACGGCCGCCGGGCCACCGCGCACTGGATGCACACGGCGGAGCTCGCCCGGCGCTACCCCGAGGCGGTCGTCGACGACTCGGTGCTCTACGTCGACGAGGGGCAGGTGCTCACCAGCGCCGGCATGAGCGCCGGGCTGGACCTGTGCCTGCACCTCGTCCGGCGCGACCTGGGCGCGCACGTCGCCAACCAGGTGGCCCGCCGGATGGTCGTCTCCGGCCACCGCCCGGGCGGACAGGCCCAGTTCGTCGACCTCTCCGTCCCGGTCACCGACGGCGACAGCCTCGGCCCGGTGATGGACTGGGCGAGCCGCAACCTGGACCGGCCGCTCACCGTCGACGGCATGGCCCGGCAGGCCGGGATGAGCACCCGGACCTTCTTCCGGCGCCTCCAGGCCTCCACCGGCATGACGCCGCTGAAGTGGCTGCTCAACCAGCGGCTGGCCCGCGCCCAGACCCTGCTGGAGACCACCGACCTGCCGATCGAGCGGGTCAGCGAGGCCAGCGGCCTCGGCACCGCGGCCAACCTCCGCCGGCACTTCACCCTGCACGTCGGGGTCACGCCCACCGACTACCGCCACGCCTTCGGTACGGCCCCGGGCGGGCGGCAGCGCACCCGGGCGCTCGGCTGACGGCCGCCCCCCGGGGTGCCCCCGGCCAGCGGGGTGCCCGGGCCGTCGTGCTGCACGGTGACGATCGGTCGGTCGGTGTCCTGCCAGGCGGC